>CAXCBS010000072.1:0-7057 GCA_963980845.1 uncultured Candidatus Peregrinibacteria bacterium
GCAGACATAAAAAAAGAAGAAATTAATGAATTTTTAATTCAATTAAACAACGCCGGGCAAAATAAAATTCTTGTTGTAGGAGCAACAAATAGGCCTCACATGATTGATTCGGCCATACTAAGATCAGGGAGAATGGATAAAATAATTTATATGCCCCCCCCAGATTTTGAGGCTCGCACAGAAATGTTCAAAATTTTTCTATCAGGAAGGCCATATGTTAAGAATATTAATTTTGAAAAACTATCAAAAATGACTGGGAATTATGTTGGGTCAGATTTGGAATTAATAGTTACGGAAAGTGCCCGCATGGCAGTCGTCGAAGACAAGGAAATGATTAATGAAAAAATGCTCGAGAAAGCAATACGGAAATTCTCTCCATCTATATCTATTGAAGACATAAAATATTACGATAAATTTAATGATTTAGAAAGATGGTAAACACCTTTTAAGCTCTTATCATGCAATTAAAAGTACCTCTTGAGAAGGCCATCATAACGATTGACAAATCAGCCGATGAAGGCCAAAGAATTTTTGACCAAATGGAACTTGATTATCAGGAGAAAAGAGAACAGAAAATTTATGATGCTAATAAAGACAATGAAAAATACGAAAACATTTATCTAAACCCATGGTATCGAGAATGCTTGAAGCGTCTTAGGAGTATATTTCTAGACAATACACCTATCCAAGAATTCAGGAGTCCTAAAAACTTTATAAATTGTGAGAGACACGGAGTAAATATTAAATTCAGCAATATATCTTCACACTTTAAAACAAGGATCGGTGTTTTACAAAAAATTTATTGGATCCTATCAGAACGTTTAATAAGCCAAAATGAGTCTAAATCTCCTCAGGGAAGGAATCATCCATCAACTTCTATAAGGTTGCCCCAAAATACAAAATGGGAAGATCTTACTCTCCGATTTTTAGATGGCCATACAATAGAGATTTTATTAAGGAGAGGAAACAAAAAATTAGGTGTAGTTAATTATCGGGACTTTGATTTAGAAAATAAGAAAGAACGTAGGCCAAATCTGCAGTGGAAATTATTAGAAGCACTGGCAAAAGAGGGAGAAGCAATAAATAAAAAAGGGCCCAGCGGAAGGCAAAACAAATTAAAACTATCAAAAGCTTTAAAAAAATATTTTGGTATTGAAGATGATCCGTTTTTTGATTACAAAAAAGAAAAAGTTTATAAACTAAAATGCAGAGTGCTGCCTGAAGGAGAAGATCCCTCCACTTTAAGAATTAACGAAATTGAAGAACATCTGAAAGAGCAAACTCCTTTAATTTATGAACCTTAGCGTGAATTAACGGAGACTTTTTTTAGAAAATCCCCAGATAACAAGCGTGAAGCGTGTGATTTTTAACCTATAAGGGTAGAAGCCTTTAATAATTCACATGCAAAAATTAAACGTATATCAAACTCAGTGTATTGAAACTGCTAAAACCTCTTTAATTGAAGTCCAAAAATTACTTACCGGACGCTCAGTTTTTATTTTTCAACAAACAAAAAGGTTAGAGGAAATCCAAAAACTACACACCCAACAAAAATTAATTCTCCCCAGCCAATCTTTATTAGCAAACCTTAAATTCCTCAAAACCAAAGTAAAAGAATCTAACTCCACCCATTTTTGAATTTACCCAAAGAAGCAATTACCGAATTCAAAGATCTTTATCAAAAAAAGTTAAACCGAGAACTGACCAACGATGAAGCACAAGTGATGGCTAAAGAACTTTTAACCTTATACACCCTGACACAGGGCCACCAAAACATCTTATGACCCTTTCTCACTTTCAACTCCAAATACGCCCGCAAAAGCCTCCTTAATAAAGAGAGAGGTTGAGTGGTAAAACCTCTCAACCCCTAGTCACAAACATTCTACGCGTCTTCTATTTTAGGCGCAACTTCTTACTAATAACTTATTAAAATGACTAAAGAATCTGAGAGCTCACTGATAAAAACTAACCCTGACCTTCTTGCGGAAGCCCGCAAACTTGCTGGTACTACTTCTGGCCCACAAGATCGCGTATCTTACGTTAAAGTCAGCTATGACGATGACATTGCCCCACGGGGGAACTTTATCTTCCGCCGCTGGAATAAAGAAGCTGAACTATACGAAGATGAAGATTTGGGGTCTTCACTAGCGGCAGTAGTTCTTGCTCATACTAAACAAACTAACCAATGGGATCATGATGCCGGAAGCAATATTTACGTCTCTAATGAATTTGATGATTACGCTGAACTAATTTACCTAGCCAGTGACAAACGCCTCATCGATAAAGGGACATATCGTCAACTCAAGGATAAGTACGAAGGACTGCGTCTCCAGGTTGTTCTTTATCTACAAGTGAACGGTCAAATTGCCAAAATGTTTTTGAAAGGCTCTTCTATTGTTGGATTTTCGGATTATGAGGAAATTTCCTTTAAAAATTCTACAATCCAACAAAACCAAACCATTTTTACCACCACGAAAGAAAAAAATGGCGCTGTTGAGTATTTCAAACTTCATTTTGAGAAAAGTGAACCTCAAGACCTTAAGGAAATGATCAAATTGAGCCGCGAAATTCGCAATGGCATTATATTATTTCAGGAGAAATTCTTAGCAGATCGATCTGAGGAGGACCCTATTCAAGAAGTACTGCCCTCTTCTGAATCTGAGGAGGAAGAATCTGACATGCCAGAAAATCTTCTTTTTTAACCTTAACCGCCTCCGCAAGAAGATTGTCTTGCGGAGGCTTACTCCTAACCTTATGAAACTACAATGCAAACTGATGAATTCCTAAAATTATTTCCAGGCTATTGCCTTCAAACTTTTGATGACAAGGCTAAAAACAGGTCCTTTGCAATGTGCGGCACTCCAACTCCTGAAAGATGGAAACGAGCCAGGGCTCTCAATAAAAAAAGTGCCGGTGTGTTTTTTACGCCAAATTCATGTCCCGATGGTAAGCGGAAAAAAGAGAATATGACGCAAGTTAATGCTTGGTTTGTGGAAATGGATGACTTTCCTTTAAAAGAACAATGGGATCGCTTCCGAATGGCCCCTCTGAGGCCTAGCATTATAATAAAGACCCGGAAGTCCCTTCATGGATATTACCTTGCTAAAAACAGCGCAAAACTAGAAAACTTTCCAGATATCCAAAAGTCCATTATTCAATATTTTGATGGCGACCCAGCTTGTAAGGATATTTCTCGTGTTTTAAGAGTCCCTGGTTATTACCATAACAAGCAAGATCCATTGATGGTAACCATTGTTTGGCCAAAAAATAACAGCAAACTCAAATATTATACTGAAGCAGAAATGGTTAGAGCTTTCCCTTTAAAGCAAAGCCCTGACAAACCTATCGCCCCCCTTAGCAAGCCTAATAAAGGCCAAAGTTTTTGGGATGCAGCCGCAAGTTTAAGCAACAAACTTGTTTTACAACGTGCGTCTGGCACAGCAATAGTAAACCATGAGATGTTTACTTTTAGGCCACGCTCGGGAGGAGGTGAACACATTGACGTAAATGGAAAGCCAGCGGACGCCTGGATTGATAGTAATGGGATGATTGGATCGGGCAAAGATGGTGGGCCCACCTACATCCAATGGTTTCAATACTATGATCACTCAAAAGGTGAAATCGCTAAATGGATTAAAGAAAACTGTCGTGATCTTCTACCTAAAAGTGCACTCAATCAAAAAACCGGCTTATCAAACGAAAAAAAAGACGACACCTCCACTCAAACAGAAACTCTAATTGAGCTATTTGATAAGCAAAATCCAATTATATTTCGCGATCAGATGGATGATCCTTTTACTCAATTTTCAATTGGTAATCAAAAACACATTAAAAGATGTGAAAGTAAAAGCTTTGGGAAGTACCTTCATCATCTCTACTGGAAAGAAACTAACGACCTAGTGAACTCAGAGAATTTAACAAAAGTTATGAACCTGATTGCAGCCAAGGCGATTTATGGTGATCAACAATTTAAACTTCAAAATAGAGTTGCATCTTGCGATGGCGATGTCTGGTATGACATTGGCCATTCAAAAGCTGTTCGTATCCGAAAAGGAACTTGGGAAATTGTGAATGATATCCCAATTCTATTTCGCTCATTTCAGCATCAAGAAGATCAAATTTTACCTGTCGCTCAAGGAGAAGGAGATGCCCTCCGTCTTTTGAATCACATTCACCTTCAAAGTGACAACCATAAAGTTTTACTTTTGGTTTGGCTTGTAGCCAGTTACATTCCTGAAATAGCTCATGCTATTTTGGTTCTTTTTGGCGGCCAAGGATCGGCAAAGTCCACTACAATGCGGTTCCTCCGCCAACTAATTGATCCTTCAAAAGCTGGGCTTTTATCGTTACCTTCAGCCGATGAAATTGTCCAGCAACTTGCTCACCACTACACTCCATTTTACGACAATGTGAATCGAGTAAACCAAAATACATCTGACATACTTTGCCGTGCTGTCACAGGAGCTGGAGCATCAAAGCGACGCCTTTTCACTGACGACGATGATGTTATTTACCAATATAGGCGTGTAATTGCGCTTAATGGGATTAATAACGTTGTAGAGAACCCGGACCTACACGATCGTAGCATTATGATCGAGTGTAAACGTATTGATAAAGAACAACGAAAAACAGAAGAAATTGTAAACACAGAGTTTGCAACGGATCGCCCAATTATTTTAGGAGGTATTTTCGATGTTTTAGCTCAAGCTCGTGTCGAATTTGATCACATCTCTTTAAATGAACTTCCACGTATGGCTGATTTTGCTAAATGGGGTTACGCGATTGCCGAAATCCTTGGTTTTGGAGGACCGTCCTTTCTAAAAGCTTATGAATCTAATATCAATCAGCAAAATGAGGAAGTACTCGAAAACGACCCTGTCGCTCATACCATTTGTCGTCTAATTGATGACTATGAGGAATGGGAAGGTACCCCAACCGAACTTCATGAGAAGCTTTTTAAAATTGCCGAGGATGCAAAAGTAAATCTTAAAGCTATGCCAAAAACGCCAGCAACATTAGGGCGCCAAATTAATGTGGTGCATTCCAATTTACTTGAAAGCGGAATTGTTATCGAAAAAGAGAAGGATAAAACACGGAGAGGCCGATTCTACAAAATTTACAAGCAAACTGTCTCATCTGTCTCATCTGTCGCTAACCCTGATACTACTCCACCTGAAAACGACGACTGCGACAGTAGCGACGGCAAAAACGCCCTTTTGAATAAGATCTCTAATAAAGAAATCAAAGAAGTTTTTGGGCCTGAAACGGAAATAGACGATATCCCTAATAATTCTTAACTCTCTTCTCATGCAATGCAACTTTAAAGACGATAATGGCAAACAATGTAGGGCTCACTCCATAAAGGGCCAGGAATGCTGTTTCTTCCATCACTCTGAAAAGAAAAAACGCCAAGAGGCCCAATCACGAGGCGGCCAAGCAAAAACTATTGTAGTAAAAGAGCCTTTGCCACCCATGACGCTCAAGGAAACTCAAGATGTAATTCTCCTACTCGAAGATACAATCAATCGTGTCCGTTCCGGTGAATTGGACGCAAAAATTGGTAACTGTATTGGCGTTCTTTCCGGACAACTCATTAAGGCTATTGAAGTCTCCAGTATCGCTAATCGAGTCGAGATCATTGAACGCGCTATTTTAGAGCGTCGTACTACTTTTTAAACCTTAATTTATGAAGAAATTTAACCTCAAAAAACTCAGCAAATCTATGTCTCTTAAAAATAAAGCCAACATAATTTTTGCGGATTTTAACCGTCAAAGTGAGACCCGAGGAAAGGAACGACTTATAACGCCCGAAGAGGAAGAGGCTATCTATGAAGATTGTCAGTTAAAGCATCAAATTCCCGAAATAAACCGCCTTACTGATTGCTTCAACGTGATCCGTCGCTGTGTTGTTGATTCAAGTATGCGGGTAGTTTTGCTTGATTTACAGTTAAGTAGATTGAGTGTCATTATTTTAAGAATATTCATTGATCAAAGAACGAGGAGAGACTCCCCTCCAGAGAAAATTTCAAAAAAACTATTTTCTTACTGGTTTGAACCACTCGAATCTGAAGACGAAGACTACGAACCAAATGTTGATTTTCAACATGCTTTTGCCAGAGCCTTACAAGCTTACAAGCTACTACGCAAAGCACTTTATATGGTTGAAGTGCTCGAGCAGAAGGGAGGCGATATTCAATTTTTAAATGATGAACTACGTGAAATGATTAAAGACGCTAATTCAAAACGTACTGAGTTTGAAGAGATGGGTACTTTTGGCCCAATGATTGGGATCTACAAAAAAGCAGATGAGATGGAACTGATAAGAAAAAGTGGCTTTTCTGTCTCTGAATTTGAAGAATACTTCTTTTTCCCTGAAAAAGCCCTCGAACTCACTGAGCAAGAAAAAGAAGAATGTAACAAATCGATCCACTATTGGCTTGAAAATATTTAGCCACCCCCATTACTTAAGTAATCTTTTAATTTTTCATAAAATAAGCCATAATTGAGCTGCTTCCCAATTCGTTATCATAAAGTCTAGGTTTGTTGTCCAAGTTGGGCGACTCTACCAGCAAAGGCTTTATGCACGCGTTGGGAAGCTAGAGTCGTCCAATTTGGATAAACACTACAATCATGTTTGAAGGTCTAAAATTCTGCCGATATTTGAGAAAATCAAATGAAGCAAAAGACAAACAAGCCGAGTCCATCGAATCTCAACGGGAGGCTCTTAAGCCGATAGAAAAACAGCTTGAGATTCACATTTTGCGTGAATTCAGAGATGAAAAAACAGGCCACAAACCGGGTTGCCGCGAGGATTTCACTGCCATGGTAAAAGCAATAGAAGCTGGAGAAATTAATGCTATTAGCGTTTGGAAAGCCGACCGCTTGGCCCGCAATCCTGTAGAGGGAGGGTTCCTTATTTATCTTCTTCAAAACGGCATTCTTCAATGCATTAAAACACCTTACAATACATATCTTCCAACAGATAACACACTCCCCCTCACAATTGAGTTTGGGATGGCTAATCAATACAGCCTTGATCTATCTCGTAATGTTAAAC
>CAXCBS010000073.1:0-6998 GCA_963980845.1 uncultured Candidatus Peregrinibacteria bacterium
ATTTCTAAATTAGTTTTATCTGGATTAGCCTCTGAAACAGCCAATAATCGATCCCGAACCTGCTCTCTAGTTAAATCTGTTAAACCGCAAGAAGGACTCGCATTTCCCTCATCAGAATGACACTTATGCAAACCTTTATCAAAATCACATAAAAGTGTCTCTAAACACTCTTGAAGCCATTCACCGTGCAAAGAATCATCCATCTTAACCTCACCATTACTAACTGTAGCCGAAGCAACTTCAAACGAAACAGGCGGCTCATCTTCTACAGGAATTTCTCGCAAAACAACTTCAACCCGATAAAACACCTTTCCTCCATCTGGTCGAGTCCGATCAAAAAGCTTCTTAGGCAACTTCACTACCAAAGCCAGAGGATCATCTTGGGTCTCCACTCTTTCATCAGAAGAAAAGGGCACTATTACATTCATGGGGTGAATTTAAGGAATTAATTCAAACAGAAAACGTCACCCATGTCAATGCCTACCCCATTTTAAAAACCCTGAAAAACAGGTATAATACTCAGAGCTATTCCTAAAAATCAATCTAAATGTTTGACCCAACCAACGTAACCAGCACCCAAAAAGGTTACCAGCCAACTAAGAACAATATCCTTGTTCCAACAGTTATAGAAAAATCTCATGAAGGTGAAAGAGCTTATGACATTTATTCTCGTTTGCTTAAAGATCGTGTGATTTTCCTAGGGACTGCTATTAATGATCAAGTGGCTAATGCCATTATTGCTCAGTTACTTTTCCTAGAAAAAGACAATGCCAAGAAAGACATTATTATGTACATCCAGTCCCCTGGCGGACATGTAACTGCAGGCCTGGCTATTTATGACACCATGCAATACATTCGCCCTGATGTTTCAACGGTTTGTATTGGTATGGCAGCGTCTATGGGCGCGGTCCTACTAACTGCTGGGGCCAAAGGCAAACGTTACGCCCTACCCCACGCCGAAGTTATGATTCACCAACCACTTGGTGGTGTTGAGGGACAAGCTTCAGACATTGAAATCCACGCGAAACACATTATAACAACCAAAAGCCGACTTAACGGAATTCTTGCTAAACATAGTGGAGCTCCAATGAAAACTGTGGAAAAAGACACTGACCGTGACAATTTCTTAACTGCTGAAGAGGCCGTAGCATACGGAAAACTAGGACTTATTGATAAAGTAATCAATAGACCTCCAGCTCTTTAAATCACAGCATAAGGCTCATCCATTAAAAGCGCCTCCTTATCTAGAGGCGTTTTTTTGTTATGCGCGCCGGATAGGGAGCCACGAAACTCCGGGCATTGGGGCGGCGCGCCCCCACCAGCTTTTTTAATTGCAAAATCTACAATCGCACCAGCCACATCCACACCGGTCACAGACGTAATCCCTTCTAGGCCGGGATTAGCATTAACCTCCATCACCACCGGACCGTTTTTAGCTCTAAGCAAATCCACTCCGGCGATATCCAATTTAAGCGCCTTAGCCGCATCTAGGGACATTTTCTCTTCAGCCACAGTCAAATGAGCCACAACTCCTCTCCCACCAGCATGCAAATTTGATCTAAAATCACCTTCGGCCGCTGACCGTTCCATCGAAGCAATCACTTTCCCATCCACAACAAATACACGCACATCCTTACCCTTAGCTTCTTCTACATATTCTTGAATTAACAAAATTTTCCAGTGATCCTGCGTCAAAATCATATCAAGCGCCGAAAGCATTGATCGCTTGCTTTCCACAATCACCACACCTTTACCAAGCGAACCGGCCACAGTTTTCAAAATCACCGGATATCCACCCACACGTTTAACCGCGTTATCAATATATTCAAGTCGCTCCAAAACCACAGTTTTTGGAACTTTAATCCCTTCATGACTCATAATTTGCAAGGTTCGAATTTTATTCTTAGCTCGCAAAATCGGCATATAACCATTTACAAGAGGCATCCCCATCAATAATAAATGCTTATTAAGAGTCAGTTTTAAATCCACGTTCACAGTAATACTTGGTCGCGGAATAATCACATCTAAATCTGGGAATTTCTTACCAGCATAAAGCACTTTCATGCGCCCATCGGCATACGAAAGCTCACACTTATCAGCCCGTAAAAAAACAGGTTTGTAACCACGCTTTTTAACCGCGGCAATCAGGTACTTTTCAGCCAAAGTGCGGCGGCGCGAATTTAACTTCCGACGAGCGGAAGTATAAGAAAGAATTCCAATATTCATAGCGAGGGTATTTTAAGCTTTCTTTGCTAAAACGCAAGGAAAAAATTATACTAAGGAAAACTTTAACTTGCCCCTCATGAAATCTCTCAGAATAATTCTACTTCTCGCCCTCATTCTCCCCCTTGCCAGTTGTGGCGGAGGAGAAGACAACACAGACAACAGCGACCCAGCCTTCCCACCCGAACAGATCTCGTTTTACCGTGCTGTAGAAGCCGGTGAATTTGTTATCCAAGTCCCTGAAGATTGGGAAACCATCCAAACATTCCCTTCTAGTTACCCTGAAAACACTTTTGTAGCGTTCCGCAATAATGTCCAAGACCACGAATTTGTGGCCAACATTAACGTAGTCCGAAACTCAGCCCCCGAAGGCACCCTAACCTCTGATTACGCCATGCAAATGTACGAAGCCGTCTCCTCACAACTAGTAAATTTCAAAGAACTTGCTGCCGAAGAATACGAACTTTATGTAAACGGACAGTACGTCAAAACCTACCTCTACAATTTTGAAGGCTCCAACGACCCCACTGAAAAAACCCGCCGTTTCCTACAAATTTCCGGCATCACCGGCTTAAACGCCTATGTAGCCACCGGATCTTACGACCAAAACGACACTGAGTTAGCCAAAGATCAGATCAATCAAAGCATTCAGAGCTTTTATTTACCTTAACCCAGCTCCTCCTCATACCTCTCTCCATTCATAAGGTAGCCACTTAAATGTGGTAAAAAAATCGGATCAAAAATCGCACCGTCATCAAGAAACTCTAAATACTGATGATAAGCTTTGTCCGTACGACTTAATTCTAATTTTAATTGCTCCCAGAATCGAAATCGCCAAGCAGCACTAACCAATCGCATCCCACTTGCCCCCAACGACTCATCACCACCTTTAATTTCTGCTCGAAAGCCATATTCATCACTCAAGATTTTTCCCACAATCGCTAAGTCTGCACAAAAATCATAACGATCTCCCAGCTTAGAAACTGATTGAAGTGATGGAAAAACCATATTCCAAGCTGCTCTAAGAGGAGTTCCCACTGGACGCCATCGAGCAGATTGATTACTCACAAAAACCGCAATAGCAAACCGAATAATGTGTTTTTCTTCGGGCTGAGCCCCAATAACCTCTACAATACGATGATAATGCTCACTATCTTGCGAACCTCCCAAAACACCATGAATACGCTCCACGATCTTATCAATCTCTATTTTCCACTCTTGAAGATGCGAAATATCTTCTAATCGCACCTCATGAGCATATTTCTCGAAAACTCCTTCTCCACCCACAATCGTTCCCATATTTGCATAAGGACTACGTTCAGCCAAAGCATCAACTACCTCATCACCATACATAGCACGCTGACAATCCCCCACAAGCTCCGCGGCCTGATCCATAATTTGCTGTCTTTTTTCTGGCTCAGCTAAGTGAAAAGCCGCCCAAAGCTGCTCCGCTCGATCTCTAAAACCTGAATGATTGCACATAATGCTAATTTGCGCCCGAAAAGAATCCTCAGGTGTAGGGACAAGACCATGACGCTCTCCAATTTCACGCGCTGCTGCTTTTCTATCTAAAAAAAGAGACATACTAATATTCTAATGAAAAATGACGACAACGCTTAAGTGTCTCCAGCACTTCCCTATCAACCATTGGGTGACGGGCAACACGCTCAAGATAAGACTGATCACAAGTAGCCAGCACTCGACACAATCCCTCAGTTGGCAACGTCGGATTATCAATCAAAGCATGAGCCTCATTTTTAGAAAAGCCTCTCTCATAAACAGCTCTCAAATAATAAGAAGCTCTTAGCGGATTTCTTAAAATATCAAGATGAAGTTCTTTTTTCAAATCTGGCGGCAAGCTTTTAACAAATTCACTATATGAACCACCATCTCCATGAGATGAAATCCGCGTTACTACGCGCGCCAGCCCACTAACACTATTTAGTCTTTCCACCCTATTCTCAGGCAATCTTAATCCATACTCCCCCTGCACAACCGGCATATTACCCAAAAAATATTTTAAATAATCAAAACATTCTTTTGTAAGAGAATTACTTAATTTTGACACTAACCTCACCATTAAATCCGCAATCCCCTGGATTCTATCTATCTGACCATGACAATTCTGAGCTACACCCCTCGAACCATAATAAAAATCACCACCATCCCCCCTACGAAGTACATAATCACCCTTCCTCTTAAAATCTAAATACTCTTTCATCCTAAACCGATGCACCAAACTTACCATTACTGGCATCCCCATCCCATTTCTCATTACAAGATTTTCAACAAAATCATTAAACGATCCCGCCCCCTCTTTTGGAAACATATACTCAAGAATTTCATCAGACTCAATCACCGCTGTCCAAACCGTAACATTAGCCTGAGGATGATCAACTATTTTCTGCAAATTAGAAGGTGTTTTTCCAAAACAAGATTTCCCATTAATAATTTTTACTAAAGTCAAAACAGATGTGTTTGGATGATCAATAACTGTTTGAAAAAAAGAAGGCGAAGGAATCCCCCAAAACTGATCAACCAAAGCTCCAATCTGATGAGCTGTCAAAGTTTTTCCTTGCTGAACATCAAGGGCCATAACTTGTCGAACCTCAGCCAAGCTAGCCTCACCAATTCCCTTTTCTCGCATAATAGACTGACAATCAGGATATTTAGATCTATTTAACTCAAGCAGTCGCGCTTCTTCCAATTCTCTCCCAGCAACCACTGTAGGATGATTTTCAACCATTTCAGCCAACTTAGCACTCAAGGCCGCATGATGTTCAAATTCACGACCTAAAACTTCCCAAAAAGTCACTTCAAACTCTTCTGGCTGAACATTACGCAAAGTAAATAACCGCAGCAAAGCATCCTCTTTTGAAAGCGCTGGGTGTGGCGGCCCCTCATTACATAAATAATGCACCCATTCACTAATCGAAGCATCAAATTGTGGAACATTACAATCTTCTTCAACATTAGAATTCGTAGCCCCTCCACCATCAACTACTACAGGCAATTCTACACGATCCTCAACTAATTTTGGGAAACTGCCACCAACTCTTAAAAACAGCCCTTCTTGCGCCTCCGCCACTTGTTCTGCCGTAATACGTTCATCTTGCGCCAGGGCAACTGTCATCGCATCTATTAAGCCTGCGTCAGCAAGCTCCGCAACAACTTCTAGCTCCTCTTTACGAACATTAGCCAAAGCACCTATTTCTTGCTCTAATCGACCACGAGAATCAGCCGCAACCAACACCAGATCCGCATGACCTAAAATCAAATCCATCTCTGTTGTAGCCACCTCGCGAACCAAATCAGCCAATTGAACAGACGCATCAGTCAAAGCTTTTTCAATAATCATATCTGCACGAGCCCGCAACTGCCGCGATCGACCAATACGTTCATAACTTTTTTGAGCCTGAGTTCTTGCAACTTCCACTCTTGCAATTTGCGCTTGGGCTCCCTCAATACGTCTTGCTCTAATAGTTAATTTGTCACGAACACTACAATAAAGGCTAAAAATCAGTTGAATTCTCCTTACCAAACCATAACGATCATTTATAGAAGCCTGCAGCTCAGCCTGCAAATCACGATTAACCGCACCCCTAATTCCTTGTTCAATATCTAACAATTCACCTTCAACCAAAAAACCATCATGCAACTCAAGATCTTCTCTCATTCCCTGTTCTACAATTAACATTTCATCCAAAATCCCAGCAATAGCAGGAATAATTTCTTTTAAAGCCGTCTCCAATTTAGCCAAGACTCCTGAATCTAACTCAATAACACGATCTATCATTTCCGAAGCAGAATCCACATCCATCGGAGAATCTTGCTCAGGTAACTGACTCTTAAGCACATCAAAACGACGCCCAATTGGAGCAACTCCTGAATCTCTCGCAAGCGCTGCTTCCTGCTCTTCAGGAGACCCAACCAATCGCAAATGAGAAGGTTCTTCATTACTCCCCACCGCTAACCTCCGAAAAGGCCCTATTCCTTCCTCTATGAGAAAACCATGACTATCAGCAGCCCCAGCTCCCCGTTCCAAAGCTTTTAACATTCTACCCATATATTTTGATTTATTTTTAAAAAGGGAAAAACCTTAAGATATTTACCTTAATATGTCAAGCAGAACCTTTTTAAACATAACTCAAATACTCCACATACTCCGGATCTTCTCCCCGGACTATTTTCATAAACGCTTCTTTTAATTCAGTCGCAATTGGTCCAGGTTTTCCATCGCCATACACATGGTCATCTAACGAGGCAAAAGGAGTAATTTCAGCCGCTGTCCCAGTAAAAAAAGCCTCATCCGCCTCATAAAAATCTTCTTTCGTAAGCGTTTCTTCACGTACTTTATAACCCTTATCACGAGCAATCCGCATCACTGCCTCTCGTGTTAATCCAGGCAAAATACTACCCAAACCAGGAGTTTTAATTATGCCATCCTTCACTAAAAAAACATTCTCTCCCGGACCTTCGGCCACATTCCCCTCATAATCCAAGAAAAGAGCCTCATGCGCCCCAGCCTTTTGCATTTCAAGAGAAGCCATCACACTATTTGAATAATGCCCACAAACTTTTGCATCAATAACTGTTGAATCCGGATGAATTCGCATATATTTACTAATTTTAACCTTTGCCCCATCATGCCCCAAATACTTAGGCCAACTCCAACACGCAATAAAAACATTCACCTCATTCCCAATCGGATTAATCCCCATTTTCCCATCTAAATAAATAAGCGGCCGTATATACCCAACTTCAAGCCCGTTTTT
>CAXCBS010000074.1:0-6888 GCA_963980845.1 uncultured Candidatus Peregrinibacteria bacterium
CATATTATTTTGAGTTATTTACAGAAAAGTTCACTCCAAAACTCACCACATCAAATCCAGCATCAGCTGAACCTTTAGAAAGAGAAGAAACAAAAACATCTTCAAAATCATTCTCATCATCAAGCTTAGAGATAAGCTGCGCCGCAGAATCATAACTATCGGTTAGAACGCTAACTGATAATTCGCCATCTAAGGAAGCTGAGTAAGAACGGTAGAAAACATCCACCGGAGTTAAATCAAGTAAACTAACTAGAACGCGGGACCAGATAATCTGGCTTTCTTCAACTTGATCAATTGTGTTTTGGGCAACAACCGTACTGTCCAAATTTTGTTCAGCCTTTTCTTCGAGTTGGTCTTCTACGGCCACAATGTCCGCTTCCACCTCAATAAGGTCCTTAGTTAAGTTGTGTTTTTTGATAAACGCAAAACCGGTTAAACTCAACACAACAATTAGAGCCGCCGCGGCAATCAAGTGCATAAAGCCCAGATTACCAGAAGGCAACTCCTGTTGAACCGCTGGTGCGCCCTGATCCATAGGTTCCATATAAAATGATTATTAATAATTCCTACTATTATACCTCAATTTTCAGATAAGGTCAACTTATGCTAACCTGTTTGTGTGAATCAACAACGTAGAAATTTTGTGGCGCGAGATGAAGAGTTCACTTGCGAAAAATGTGGGGCTCAAGTGGCCCCGCTTGGACGTGGTTGTCGTAACCACTGCCCAACCTGTTTATACTCCAAACATGTGGACTCCGAGGTACCCGGCGATCGAGCCAGCGAATGTGGCGGTTTAATGCGCCCTGTGCGCCTTGAAAAAGGCAGCCGTAAGGGTTATTTAGGGTTTGACGTGATCCACTGCTGCGAAAAATGTAACAAAGAAATAAAAAACATGTTGGCGGAAGATGATAATTTTGAGAAGATAAATCCTCATGAATAAAATTCTAGCCATTTCCGGCGGCGCAGATTCATGTTATCTGCTTCATCAACTTCTCAAGGACGGAGTGCGACCTGTTTTAGCACATTTCAATCACCGTCTTCGCGGTGCCGAGAGTGACGCCGATGAAACGTTTATCCGTGACCTCGCCGCGCAGCACAACTTAACTATCGAGGTCGATTCATGCGATGTCGCCGCCTACGCCCGCAAAGAAAAAAAATCACTCGAAGAAGCTGGTCGAATCTTGCGCTATGATTTTTTCGAACGCGTTCGCCAGCAACATAACGCTGATGAAATTTTGTTAGCCCACCACTTAAACGACAACCTCGAAACCGTACTAATGAACAAAATGCGTGGCTGCAATTTACGTGGGAAAATCGGAATGCGCGCACACAATGGATTCTTGTCGCGCCCCTTATTAGATACCACGCGCACCGAAATCCTCAATTACCTTCATAAACAAGAAATCCCTCACCGCGAAGATTCCTCTAATCAAAACACTGACTATCTCCGCAACTGGGTCCGAATCGAACTCATCCCCGAACTTCTCAAAAAAAATCCCGATCTACTCACTGAATTTCAGAAAAACCGTAACCACGCCATTCAACAATACGACGAACTCTCTACGCGCGCCTCAACTTGGCTAAGCGGCCGCACCGAAATCCCTGTGGCCGAATTCCTAGCCGAAGACCTTAAATTCCAATCCTTTCTCCTCGCCCACCTCTACACTCAAACTTACGGCTCCACCAACGGACTCTCCCGTAAACATATTCAAGAAATCCTAACTCTCATCAAACGAAACGCAACCGGCAAACAAAAAAAGTTTGGACCTGACCTCACGGCACGCATTGAATACGGACAAATTAAATTTAACTCCAATCAAAAAACTCTCCCCGAAATAAACCCCAAAACCCTACCCATTGCTTTTGACCGCGTTCCCGGTAGAATCCTCAAAAAACGCACCTGGCAACCTGGTGACCGCTTCCAACCATCGGGCATGAAAGGCACTAAAAAACTACAAGATTTTTTCGTGGATCAAAAAATCCCACGCGATGAAAGACAAAACGTGCCAGTGTTCACCACCAAAGATGACGCGATCGTAGCCGTGGGGACAAGGGTGGATGAAAGGTTTAAGTTAAGGTACAATCGTAACGCTAAAATCTAAACCCTATTAAAGACATGCCAAACCTCCCAAGGAAATCGCCAGTCCGCAAACTCCCCCAAAAACCCAAAAGCAACAATTTTCTCTACCTTATTATTACAGCGCTGTTACTGACCACGCTGTATTTTATGTTTAATTCGCAGCAGCCAATAGTTGAAGAAGTGCCACTTAGCGAATTTGTGGATAGTGTAGAAATGGGTGAAGTTTTCAAAATTCAAGTTGCGGGTAATCGCATTTCATTTACCGAAGACGCCGAAGCCGTCGAAGACACTTTTGAGTTCTATACTATTAAAGAATCAAGCTCCACGGTCAAAGAGTTACTCGCCGAGGTCGATTCCGAAGTGCTAGCCACTGTAGAAATGGAAATCATTGATTTAGAAGGTTCTAATTTTTGGCGCGATGTGCTGATTGGGATGGTTCCATTCCTTATTATTGTTGGATTTTTCTTATTCATGATGCGTCAGGCCCAATCGTCAAATAGCCAAGCCATGTCTTTTGGAAAAAGCAAGGCTCGTCTTAATGATGGCGAAAAAAATAAAACTAAATTTAAAAACGTAGCCGGGGCCATTGAGGCCAAAGAAGAATTATTTGAAATTGTGGATTTCCTAAAATCCCCCAAGAAATACACCAAAATGGGAGCCAAAATTCCCAAAGGTGTCATGTTAGTTGGACCTCCGGGATGCGGTAAAACCTTGCTAGCCAGAGCTGTGTCTGGCGAGGCTGATGTGCCGTTTTTTAATATCTCTGGTTCTGAGTTTGTAGAAATGTTTGTAGGTGTTGGAGCAAGCCGTGTACGTGATTTATTTAAACGTGCTAAACGCAATGCTCCTTGTATTATTTTTATTGATGAAATTGATGCGGTCGGTCGCCAACGTGGCGCTGGGATGGGAGGCGGTCATGATGAACGTGAACAAACACTAAATCAGATTCTCACTGAAATGGATGGGTTTGAGCAGGATACTAATGTGATTGTGATGGCCGCGACTAACCGACCCGATGTTCTTGATCCAGCGTTACTTAGGCCCGGACGTTTTGACCGTCGTGTAGTTGTTGATCGCCCAGATCTACAAGCGCGTGAAGAGATCCTACAAGTTCATGCCAAAAACAAGCCACTTCAAAAAAATGCTAACCTCAAAAAAACTGCTCAACAAACACCAGGTTTTTCTGGAGCTGACTTAGAAAACTTATTAAATGAATCTGCCATTCGCGCCGCTAAACACAACAAGAAAACCATCTCCCAAAAAGACATTGAACAGTCCATGGAAAAAATCGTAATGGGACCAGAACGTAAATCCCGTGCCATGAGCAAGGAAGAACGAAAAATAACTGCCTACCACGAAGTTGGGCACGCCTTAACTGGTCACTACTCCCCTAAATGCGATCCCGTACACAAGATTTCCATTGTCTCTCGCGGTATGGCGCTGGGTGTAACTTGGTTCCTACCAGAAGAAGATAAACACCTTTCTAGCCGTTCTAAATTCATGGATGACATTGTGTCACTAATGGGTGGCTATGTAGCTGAAGAATTAATTTTTGGTGAAATGACTACTGGCGCCAGCAATGACTTAGATCGCGCCTCCAAAATCGCTCGTCGCATGGTAACCGAATTTGGAATGAGTACCCTTGGCCCTATTATTTACGGTGAACCAAATCAAGAAGTTTTCTTAGGACGAGACTTTGGTCGTGTGCGTAACTTCTCAGAAAAAATGGCAGCAGAAATTGACGCTGAAGTAGAAAAGATAGTAAAACAAGGTTACGAAAGCGCTAAAAAATTACTTAAGAAACACACTAAAGAGTTACACAAAATTTCTGAGGAACTACTTAAAAAAGAGACCCTCTCTCAACAAGAATTTTTAAACTTTCTTCCCAAATCAACCTGGAAAAAAAGTGAAATCAAAGCCGTTAAATCTAAACCTAAAGGTAAGGGCAAGAAAAAATAACCCCTAAAATCATGAAACCAATTGGCATCGGACAAATCACCAAAGCTTCTAAAAAAAGCAAAAAGGGGAGCACTCGCCATGATCACCCAACTCCAGAAATTAAAAAAGAGGCGCCTGAATTTGTAGCTGAACAAGAAGGGCAACTCTCGGTCGATGTTTATCAAACCGAAAACGACATTGTTATCATTGCGCCAGTTGCGGGAGCCACGTCTGAAACCATCAACATCTCTATTACGGACGATGTTATTACTATTAAAGGACGTCGTGAAATGCCAGTCCCAGACAAAATTCGCAGCGATGATTTTTATATTGAAGAATGTTTTTGGGGCAATTTTAGTCGCTCCATTGTATTACCAGCCGCAGTAGACACTAATAATGTCGAAGCTCATTTCAAAAACAATGTGCTCCAAGTTCGCATCCCCAAAACCGAACGTGTCCGCACTCGTATTATTCAAATTGAACAAGATTAATTATGCCTAAAATCAGAAAGGCTGTTTTCCCAGCCGCGGGATTTGGAACCCGGTTTCTACCCGTAACCAAAGCCCAACCAAAAGAAATGCTCCCGATTGTCGACAAGCCTGTCATTCAATATTTAGTAGAAGAAGCAGTCGAAGCCGGGATCGAAGAAATCGTAATTGTTACCGGTCGTGGCAAACGCTCTATCGAAGACCATTTTGATTTTTCATTTGAGCTGGAACACAACTTAGTTGAAAAAGGAAAACACGACTTATTAGAAGAGGTTCGACGCATCGCTAACCTCGCTAAATTCATTTACGTACGCCAACCAGAACCTCTTGGAGATGGCCACGCTATTCTCTGCGCCAAGGAAGTCATTGGAGACGAACCATTTGCCGTATTGTTTGGAGACGATATTGTAGACAGCGAAGTCCCAGCCATCAAACAACTCATTAATGTATACGAAGAAACCAATAGCTGCGTAATAGGACTAGAAAAAATACCAATCAAAGACAGTAATAAGTATGGAATGGTAGCACCCAAAGGGCGTGATGGCCGCCGCATCGAAATTGAGTCCTTAGTAGAGAAACCAGATCCAGCCGACTCCCCTTCCGATTTAGGAATTATTGGAAAATATGTTTGTACCCCAGAAATTTTTACTGAATTAGAAAAAGCCGAGTCTGCCACTCGTGATGGAGAAATCCGTCTTATTGATGGCTTCCGCTCTCTTATTAGTAAGCAGCCGATCTATGGCTACGAATTAGAAGGTGATCGTTTTGACTGCGGAACCAAGCTTGGATTGATTCAGGCAACGCTAAATTGGGCAAAAAAACGAGAAGATTTAGGCCCCAGATTAGAAGATTTCCTCAAGAAATCCGCATAACAGAGCCAAAACCAGCTCTTTTACACTCAACCTGTTATAGGGTTGATTTTCCCCTAAAAATTTGCTACAATGACTTGATACACAAAATAAAACAAAAACTAAATGGACCACCAAGCCCTCATCCTCGAAGCCGACCGACAAAAACTAGAGGGAAACCATGAAGAAGCTATTAAAATTTGTAATACCATTCTTCATCATGACCTTTCTTGCTTAGAAGCTTTTGAAGAACTTGGTGACAACTATTTAAGTCTACGCGAATACAGCAAAGCCAAAAAAGCATTAGAACGAGCTATTAAAATCGACCCAAACAGTGCCAATGCCAATTATTTACTTGGATTTACACATTCCGCTCTAGGAAACTGGACTAAATCTGTTGAATACTTAGAAGTTGCTGATGAATTACAACCTAACCACCCGGAAATTCTCCGTTGTCTTGGCTGGTCTGTATTTCATTTTGGACAACGCAAAAAAGGTGTCATTCTACTAGAACGAGCCCTAACCATGGCCGATGGCGACATTTTAATTATGTGCGATCTTGCCGTCTGCTACATGAACGACCGCAATTTTGGCCGCAGCATTAACCTGCTCCGCCACGCTCTTGCCATGGACCCAGAAAACCAAAAAGCCAAAGAATGTCTTGAAACCGCGCTCTTTTTCGAACGCGAATACAACAAGATCAAAAAATCAACAAAAGAATAATATCTATGAATAACTCTTCAGACACGCCAGCAGAAAGAACTTCCCCTAACGATGAGGTCCTAGCATATTATGACGCTCTTCAAGGGTACTCCAGAAAACAACTAATGCAAATAACAACAACCGAAACCAACGAAGATCAAGTAGCAGCAGCCTGGCTGAGAATAGAAGAATTAAACCAACGAGCATAAATTCATTATAAACGGCCCATTATCCCCAACGTCCATCCACCCCCAATGTTTTTTGCGTAACACCACCGTCTTTGCTATATTCAGCATAATTCTTAACCTTTTTTGTCATGAAAAAGAACTTTATCTTAACAGTGGTTATTTCGGCCTTAGTTGCCAGTGGAGTTACTGCTTTTGCCTCTGGTCCAGGAGAACCTTTTGCTGATGTTGCCGAAGATGCTTATTACTACGATGCCGTTAATCAAATGAGAGGAATGGCTGTTATTACTGGATATGATGATGGGAATTTTGGCCCAGATGATTACGTTACCCGTGGTCAAGTTGCCACCATGTTTTACAGATACGATGACGCCTTACTAATTGATCCTGACAATTCAGCTGCCAGAGTTAGCGGAATTCAAAATTTAGTCACTTTATTATGTGGCGGAGTTATCGACCCTTCTGAGGCTGACGAATACGTTCAAGACGCTTATGACGAAATCTGCACAGGTGATGGTGAATGGTAAACACTTGCCAACAACCCAAAAACCTCCTATAATTGCGCTCCCAATCAAGAAACCTTGAGTGATCGCTCTTTTGGCCTCGGCCATTAGAGAGGAAAGTCCGAGCAGTTTGACATTATGGTA
>CAXCBS010000075.1:0-6785 GCA_963980845.1 uncultured Candidatus Peregrinibacteria bacterium
GCCGTTTCATTCTGATTGGGCGCGCAAGCGAGCCACTAGCATTCTAGAAAACGCTACTACAATTACAGTGCGCGACCAAAAATCCAAAGAAACTGTTAAAAAACTAATTAATAAAGAAGTTAGTGTTGTTTCCGATCTAGTATTAGCTAATCCACCAACTATTCCCCAGGTAATTCCCCAAAAAGATCTAGTCATTCTCTCTCCTCGATACTGGCAAAAAGGGCATGAAAACACTCAGAAAGCACTCCAAGAATTTGTTCACTATTTATGTGCTTCCCAAAAAAAATATATCATTGGGATTCCTTTTGAAAAAAACAATGAGAGGGACTTAAAAATGCTGGCTGAAATTTTCAATCAACCAGGTGTTAAGGATCAATCTGAGATCTGGAATAATTACCAAAACGAAGATGAAGTGCTTCAAAAAATTGCCGAAGCAGAACTTTTAGTGGGGATGCGGTTACATAGTTTAATTTTTGCTCATTTAACAAGCACTCCCTTAATTGGGATCTCCTATATGGAAAAAGTGGCCGGCGTTCTAGGCGCCTTAACTACCAAGGAACACTTACTTGAACTAAGTGGACTTACTTCTGAGTACTTAAAAAAAGCTTACTTAAGTGCCTGCCCAAAAGCCTCTTCATAACGATTATAAAAGTGCTCTTTGTTAGGAGTATGATTTTGCGTGCCAACCTGTTCAACTACATAGGTTGCCATCAACGCTCCCATTTTGGCGCAGGTCTCAAGCGATAATCCATCTAAATAGCCTTTCAAAACACCAGCTCGATAAGCATCCCCACAACCAGTTGGGTCCACCATTTGCTGCGGCTCCACTACTGGAACTTGAATAGGGGACAAGGCTCCAAATTCACGTGAGTAAACTTCAGATCCTTCCTCACCACGAGTTATAAACAGCACCCCAGTTCGCTCCAAAATATCCACTAAATCTAAATGGGTTTTTTTCTTAAACATCTCAAACTCATAATCATTTAAGAAAAGAGCATGAGCTCCGGAGCTAGCCTCGATTAATTGCTCGGGTGTTAGTACTGGTAAATTCTGCCCAGGATCAAAAAAGTAAGGAGTTTCTGCCTTTTTAGCTTCTCTCACAAGCTTCATCATACGATTTGGATCATCTGGTGCAATAATTACCGCTTTGGCCTCAGTAAAAGTATCCGTAACATCTGGAGCTTCAGTTTCCATGGCCCCAGGGTGAAAAACACTTATTTGATTCCCTTTTGGGTCAGTTAAAATAACTGCCGAAGCTGTTGGAGTATCTTCAACAAATTGGATGTGAGACAAATCAACACCCTTTTCGGTTAAATGTTTTTTATATCCGTCAAAATCATAACCAACCGCTCCAATTAGAGCTGGTGGTTCTTCTAAAAGTGACAAGCTATAGGCAATATTTCCACCCGTGCCACCAAATCGACGCACTTTCTCTTTTACTAAAAAACAAACCGACAGCATGGATAATTTGTCAGGCAAAAGAACCTGCTCAAAAGGTTTCTCATAAGGGGAAATAAAGTCATAGGCCATAGAGCCACAAACAGCAATGCGGGAGGACATAATAAATTTTTTTAAAGAGTTTTATGACGAGTTTCTTGCTTGTAAAACTCTAAAACATCACCCTCTTCAAGTCTTAACTTGCCTTGATAACGAATTCCACATTCTGACCCTTTTTCAATTTCTTTAACATCTTCATTTACAAGTTTTAGACCAGTGATCTTGCCTTCTCCAATTTCTTTTTTGTCGCGAATTAGACGAGCCATGGTGTTAGATTCGGCTTTGCCATCACTGATTTTACAACCAACAACCATTTCTTTTTTACCAGTATAGAAAATCTTAAGGACTTTGGCTTTACCAAGATCAACTAAAACAGTTTCGGGTTCAAGTAAACCAGAAAGAATTTTCTTAAGATCATCAATTAATTCGTAAATAACTCGATAGACTGAAACTTCGGTGTTATGCCTTTCTGCTAAGCGATCAACCTGAGAGGGGACATCAGTGTGAAAACCAATTACCACTCCCTGACTAGCCGCCGCCATTGTTACATCTGATTCTGTTACATTTCCAACCCCAGAGTGAATTACCTTCACCGCTACATCAGCAGTCCTAAGTTCCTTGGCAATGCTTTCTTTAATAGCTTCTAGTGAGCCTTTAGTATCAGCTTTTAAAACAACTTTAACTGTTTTGAGTTGTCCTTCTTTAATCTGTTCCACAATTTCACCCAGTCCCATACCCATATTTTGAATTTTCCCTTCTTTCATTAAGTGAGAAACCTCTTCAGATTTTTGACGGGCCAATCTCTCAGAATTAACAACCTGGAGAATATCACCAGCATGCGGAGTTTTAGAAATACCGGCAATCAAAGCTGTTCCAGAAGGACCAAGTTTTTTAAACCGCTTGTTTTGATGGTTTTGCATGAGCTTAATTCGACCGTAAGTTTCACCAATAATTACCGGATCCATAACTTTTAATGTTCCGGTGTTAATCAAAATAGTAGCCACCGGGCCTAGACTTTGATCTAGATGAGCTTCGATTACCGTTCCAACCGCGGGGCGATTAGAGTTGGCCTTGAGCTCTAAAAGCTCAGCTACCACCAAAATCATATCTAGTAATTTATCAATTCCTTCGTTTTTAAGTGCGGAAATAGGCACCATAATTGTTTCGCCACCCCATTCTTCGGGGATTAGTTCGTGTTCAGCCAATTCTCCCTTAACTTTATCAGGGTTGGCATTTTCTTTGTCCATTTTGTTCATAGCCACAATAATCGGCACTTTTGCTTCTTTGGCGTGGTTAATCGCTTCGATGGTTTGCGGTTTAACACCTTCGTCAGCCGCTACCACCAAAATCGCAATATCAGTTGCTCGAGCACCACGGGCTCGCATTGTTGTAAACGCTTCATGTCCAGGAGTATCTAGAAAAGTAATGTCATGCCCGTTTTTATTAACCTGATACGCCCCAATATGTTGGGTGATTCCACCAGATTCACTAGCTACAACATTAGCATCACGAATTACATCAAGAAGTTTTGTTTTACCATGATCAACGTGTCCCATTACCGTTACAACCGGTGGGCGTTCCTTAAGAGCCGAAGCATCATCCTCTTGTAATAATTTCTCTAAATCACCGCGCAAAATATCTTCAGATTCAGCCGCCGAGTGTTTACGTTTAACCTTAGCTCCTAAATCACCAGCCAAGATACTAGCCGTTTCAAAATCAAGAGGCTGATTAATATTAGCCAAAATCCCGTTTTTCATTAGCTCTCCAATAATTCGTACTGGACTAACACCAATTTTCTCAGAAAATTCTTTTACAGAAATAACATCTGGAATCTCAATTACACCTTTTTTAACAACTTCTTTTTCTGGTCTTTCATTCTTAGACTTAGTTGTGTGTTTGCCAGCTGTTTTCTTGCGTTGTTTCTTAACAATTTCTTTTTGAATTTCTTCAGATACAATCTCATCATATTCATCAGCTTTATTAGCTACTTCACTCTTAAATTCTCCCTCTAAAAGATCAGCGAGATCATTTTCGATTTCCTTAGCTTCCGGATCAATATCAAACCCAAGAGCCGCGCTACGCGCAATTAGTTGCTCTTTAGAAAGTCCATTTTTTTTGGCGAACCCAATTACAGATACAGGCATAGTAAAATTTAAGTACAGGTCAAAGCGGCATCAGTTTACCTGAACCAAACTGAAAAGAAAAGAGAACCTTAAGATGGGAGAGACTTGGCAGTATCAGCCGAGTTTTCGATCGTCTCCAACTTATCCCTAAACCTAGATAAACGCTTCTCTGACGAGGTAAAACTATTCTGCGCGCGACCTAAATGAGTACCCACTAGCGCATAATCATCGCCGAATTTCTTAAAATCAGTTTGTAAACGTCCAATTGTAGCCAAAATATCCTTGGCCCCTTTTTCGATTTGCAAACCTCGTAGTCCTAGCAAGATAGCCTGCAAGTAGATGTAAAAACTATTTGGCGACACTGGAATAACTCTCTTAGCAAGCGCGTGCTGACTAATACTCTTGTCATTTTGATCTTTTACAATCACCTCATAATAGACATTTTCAGCCGGCACATACATCAGCGCAAAATCAAAAGTACCTTCGTCCGGCAGAATATATTTAGAAGCAATATCATCAATGTGTTTTTTAACATCATTGGTAAACAGTTTGCGCGCCTTGGTTTCCTGATCTTCGCCGTCGGCTTCCATTACTCTTTTGAAATTTTCCAAAGGAAATTTAGCATCAACAGGCACCATTAACTGATCTCGCAAATGAATTACCGCATCTACCATAGCGCCAGTCGTAAACTTGTATTGCAATGAAAAATTCTCACGCGGGAAAATCTGTGATAGTAAATCGCCCAAAAATAACTCTCCTAAATTACCACGAAGCTTAGGGGCGCGTAGAATTTCCTGCAAGCTTGAAATATCTTTTCCAACCTCATAGATTTTTTTATTAGCCTCCTCCATAGAAGAAAGGCGCGATGTAACTTGATTAATAATCTTAGCCGCATTATCCAAGCGGTCACCAACATTCTGATGAACCCTCTCATTTTGCCTAGAGCTTTCTTTTAAACGGTTATCAAGAGTAGAAGAGACGGCATTTAGCTGCTGCAACATGGTTTGAGTGGTGTGCTGCAGTTGCTGACTTAACAGATCTAATTGGGGCTTTTGTTCAGGCTTAGAACGGTCTTTTAAAAGCAGGTAAATAAACCCGACAGAGGCCACAATTGAAACAATAATAAAGAAGATTTCCATAGTAGCTCTATCCTACGAATGATTGCCTCGCAGGGGAAGAGAAACGTAGCAGGAAAGACTTGACTCGATAAGATTTAGGTGTTATAATATATTGAAGCGTTCATTGATAACTAGAACTCTCTTAGGGAGAAACCTGTTCAGAAAGTGGTTGGTATCGCGTTATCGGCGGCTTCCTGGACAGCTTCCTCTCTAAGGGCCAGGTGTCTGCCGGAAAGGTATTGCTCCCGACGTAATATTTTCTCGCTAGGTGTTTTGTTTAGAGCGAGGGCTTGTTAAGCTCTAAATTAAAGTCTAGATCAGATAGGGTTGATTTGGAGAGATTAGTTTTTCTAATCTGCCGGAATCGATCGTAGGGACCTTGGGTTTTGAATTTCGCTTTGCGATCATCAAAATTCAGCTCCTTCATTTCATTCTTTTCGTTTGAAATGATCAGGTTCAGTTCCGCGTGGTTCTTAGGGGGTCTTTTTTATGCAGCCGCTTTGTTGCAAACCAATCGGTAATCACAATATTTACAGATAAAAGGCGAAGGCTTAGGCGCAAAATCAGACGTTGTCATCGTTTCCGCAATAACCTGTAACTCTTGTTGCGTGGCGGTTAGCTGCTCACTTGACCTCGTGGTTGTGATTTTCTTGTTATCCTCTAAATAATACAGAGACAACTTAGACACCGGTAGTTTAAACACCTGTTTACAGGCCAAAGCATAAATCGAAAGTTGCAGATCTTTATCAGCGTGTTTTTGGTCTTTTAATTTGCCAGTTTTGTAATCAATTATTTCCAGAGTTCCATCTGACAAACGGTCAATGCGGTCAATTCGCCCACTAACAGATAATCCAGATGGGACTTTTAAGGTAAATGGACGTTCTAAATATTCCGGAATAACCCAAGCCTCACTATTTGTTTTGAAAAAATTACCCAATATTTCTTGGCCGCGTTTTTTCCGAGCCTCATGATGAGCTGGACTAGTATAACCAATGGGGATCCAGTGTTTTTCTAAAAGTTCATTCAGCCTTTCAAGTGAAGGCTGGCGTCCTTGTTTTATCTCCTGATAAAAAGTATTTAAAGTATTGTGAACACTTTGCCCAAAACTTAACTGATGAGAAAGCGGCTCTGCCAAACGATAAACATACTGAAACTTATATCTAAGCGGACAGGTTTGAAAAGTATTAATACGACTAAAACTTAAACGAAGTGGGCGGTGGGCCCGCTGATACTCAAAAACTAATGTTTTGTCCTCTGGAGAGTCGGTTGCGGCCACTATTTCTATTTCCCCCTCAGAAGCTTCGAATAGCCCCTCTGCCTCTCCCACAAAAACCGAAGGTTTCCACCGTTTTTTACCTTCATAATAATCACTATGTGTTAAGAAAAGACGTTTTTTAGCGCGCGTTGCTGCCACATAAAAAAGCCGTCGCTCCTCATGCAAATGAGTAGCGTCCTTATCAGCCTGGCTTCGGAGTAATTGTTCTGGAAAATCCAGTGGATCGCGGCGCCCAATTGAAGGAAAACGATGTTGCACCAAATTAACCAAGAAAACAGTATCAAATTCAAGGCCTTTAGCCGCGTGCACTGTTAAAACTTTTACCGTGTCTGAATCCAGTGCTTCCTCGGACGGCGTAACGCGATCTCCCATTTCAGCTCGTGAATTCAAGTAATCCAAACATTCTAAAAGACGGGTTGAACCGTGCGTTTGCTCAAAACCTCGTACAATCTGGGAAAAGGTAGCAATGTTTTGAATTTCCTCAGACTCATTTTGATCTTCAAACAGGTTTAGATAGCTAGATTTTTTAATGAAAACTCCTAGGATTTGGCTAGTTGAACTGGTTTTTACCATTTGCTGCAATTCCCCAAAAATATCAAAGAATTTCTTAAGTGAAAGATCATTTGTCTCCTTGTTTCGCAAGGTTTTTAAGAGGGGAGTGCTGGCTGTTTTTGAGCGGTGCAATTCTGATACCAAAAACTCCGTCTCAAACTCAAAAATCGGCATCGACAAAACCCTAAACAAAGCCACATCATCATAAGGATTTAAGAG
>CAXCBS010000076.1:0-6752 GCA_963980845.1 uncultured Candidatus Peregrinibacteria bacterium
ATCACGCAATGACAACAATTCATAAGGCAAATCCTTAAAAACCGCTGAAATTTCCCCAAACTTCCCAATATTTCCTGTCGCAATCAAAAATTTCATGGCATCATTCTAGCATATGAGAAAAATGTTTTTTATTTTAGTTGCCTTCATATTCTTATTCGCGGCCCTCGGCGAATTAGCTCGCTTGCCAATTGGCCCTGGCAATGGGATTTTACCTAATGATCTTCTTGTGGCTTTCACGGTTGGGCTGTGGTTTTTTGAAAACTTACTCCTCAAACGAAAATTCCCCCACTCTCCACTCTGGGCACCATTTGGAGCTTTTGTTACGGTTGCTTTTATTTCTCTCCTAAATGGCTCCAAAGTTCTTGATGACAATGAAATCCTTAAAAGCAGTCTGTATTTAATTCGTTTTATTGAATATTTTTTACTAACTTTTGTTGTTTTAGATTTACGCCTCAAGTTATCAAATATTATTTTTAGCTCTGCCCTCCTAATCGCTATTTTTGGATTTATTCAATTAAAAATCTATCCAGACTTTACTCAAATGGCCATGGAAGAAGGCTGGGATCCTCATCAAAGCCGTTTACTTTCTACCTGGTTTGATCCTAATTTTATAGGAGGGATGCTAGCCTTTGTAATCTGTTTTGCTTCCACTAAAATCCTTAAAACAAAAAACCTCCCGCTCATCATTCTCGAAGCAATTTTACTAGCAGCCTTGTTTTTCACCTACTCACGCAGCGCCTATCTTGCGCTTGTAATTGGACTAGGTTTAATCGGAATTATTAAAGACCGTCGCCTAATAATTTACGGGCTAATCGCTCTTGTTTTATTAATTCCACTATCTGAAAGAGCCCAAGATCGCGTCCAAGATTTTTACCACAGCGCTAAATCCATGCTCACCGAAACCTATGAACTCCCCGACGCCTCCGCTCGGCTCCGCCTCGACTCTTGGGATAATGCCATTACAATTTTCCAAGATCATCCTTTTCTCGGCGTTGGCTACAACACTTATTCCTACGCGCAAACTCGTTACGGATTTATGACCGAAGACACGCACCACGCTGCCACCGGCTCAGACTCTACGATTCTCACTATAATTGCCACGACTGGCATCTTCGGCGCAATCACCTACCTCTGGCTCATTGCCACCATTCTTTGGCTTAGCTATCGTCGTCATATTGGATTTTTTGCCGGCTTTATTGGCCTACTAGTGCATTCGATTTTTGTGAATTCCCTCCTCTATACTCCACTTTTAATCTTTATTTATGTGGCTTTAGGTATTATTCTAACGCCGAAATCTAATCACGCTTAACTATGTATTCAATCGCTCAACTAAAAGTTGGAACTGCTATTCAAATCGACGGTCACCCTTATGTTGTCACTTCTTCTTCTTTCTCTAAACAAGCTCGTGGCAGTGGTGTTATGAAAACTACTATGAAAAGCCTACTTACAGGAAACACCTTGCCCATGACTTTCCAGGGAAATGACAAAATCGAACCAGCTGAAGTGCGTTTTACTCGCGCCCAATTCCTTTATCACCAAGGCGAAGAATATTTTTTCATGGACTCTGAAACTTACGAACAATTTTCATTTACCAAAAACGACCTAGGCGACCAAGCCAAATTTTTAGTCGATGGATCTGATGTTGATATTCAGAATTTCGACGGCAACCCAATCAATGTTCAGCTCCCACCAAAAGTTAATCTAAAAGTAATCGAAACCGCGCCCGCTGTTCGCGGCGACACTGCCCAAGGAAAAGTCACCAAACCTGCCACTGTTGAAACCGGCGCCACAATCTCTGTCCCTATTTTCGTCAAAGAAGACGACGTCATCCGCATCAACACCGAAACCGGCGAATATTGCGAGAGGGTTAAATAAGCTTCTTGTCATATTCTTCGGCCCGCTCGTAACATAGCTCAAACAACTTCCGAAAAGCATCGGCAATTTCTTCACTTTCAATAATTGCGCCAAATTTTTCCTTAAGCGATAAAAGCGCAATCTTATTATCATAAACATTAAGTTCCGGCGAAATCGCAAACCGCTCCGGCACAATCATTGTTTTTCTTAAATGAGTTTCATCCATTTCCTTAATCCTCCGCGACCCTTCTGAGTCTGCCAAAATACACCTTACCGAAATCCCTTTCTTAGTCCGCCGATTATAATAAGCCGGGAAATAACCTGGGAAAAACGTGTGCTGATGTTCCACCGATGCTGCTGCCAAGATTTCTGTACTTGCCGTCAACGTGTCTTCATAAGCGCTTATAAGGCCCTCTACTCCCTCAAAAAATCTCACCTTTAATTTTTTATCACTCCTATTATAAACCGATTGCAACTCTGGCATTAACTCCTCCGCCTCATTATACAAACGCTCAAATTTATCACGTTCATTGCGTAACATTTGCAAAATCCGAGCCGGATCCTCAGCCACAAAAACCATTTTAGAAGTCCCCTCTTTGGGCACCTCATTTACCAAGCCTTTTGCAATTAATGAATTTAAAAGATGATAAGCATTGGTTCTCGGAATCTTTGATCTTTTAGCCACCTCAGTCACCGAAGAAGGCCCAAGCTCTAATAACGCTAAATAAATCTGTCCCTCTTTTTTTGGAATTCCAAATTTTTCTAATAATTCAAGCATGATGTAAAAGTTATTTGACAGTAGAAAACAAAAACGATACGATAAGCATCTCCCACGAGGTATCTCTCTGGGAATTAATCGTACCCCGCCCCACATCTTTGTGTCAATTAATTTACACAAATGGGCCAATCAAAAACCCTTACCACCGAAGACTTCATTAATTCCTCCATTATTCGCTATGGAGGATTTGATAATTACATCGAGGAAAGGCTGCTTTCTGATTATTTTATTATTGAAGGCAATCTTGGGCTAACACGAGGAGTCCGCATGTATATTGCCAACCAAAAAAGACGACTGGAAGGCCTTAAGCAAATCCGCATATTTGATGTTGGGCCAGCCATTGGCGCCATGACCTCGCTCCTTGTTATGCAAGAACTAGCTCGCGTTGGACTCTTATCTAAAACAAAACTCATTCTCTTAGATGTTTCCGAACGCGTTATTCATAAAACTCAAACTCGCCAGTTTCAATTTCCAACCGCCCTTATTAATTCTCTCCTTAAATTTCGCATTTACGAAAAACTCCGCCACGCCAAAGGCATTGTTTCTTCCTGCGAATCAATTCCCCAAAAAGACGCCTCTATTGATATTTGCTTAGCCAGTTTTGTTTTCCACAACCTTCACGACAAAATCAAGCCCGCTGCTGCCCAAGAAATCGAACGCATCACCAAGCCTGGAGGCTTTATCGGCATTGCTGACCAGTGGTTTAAGGAAAACGATTACCAAGACTTTCTCCAGGCTCATCAAGACGATGAAATTCCCCTGGCTTACGAATCACTAATTTCTTATCGCCGTTTACGCAACATGTTTTCCCAAACCGAATTTTTCGAAGCCAACTCCCCCATTCGTCGCGGCACTAAGAATCAAAATTTCTACTATTTTTGTGGGATGAAAAAAGCTGCTTAAAAATCTCCAAAGCTTTTTCCTGACCAATAAAAAACGGACTAGTTGCCACCGTAATAAAATCCGCTTTTTTAGCCTGCGTCCGCAAAAATTCCCGCGCCAATTCAAAATCAATTTCCATTTCTGGTACAAAAAAATCTAAATCTAAATTCAAAATCACATTCCCTTCACGCACCTCTTTTTTAAGACCCTCCCCTCCTGTTATCATTACAATCTCATCCACCATGCCGCACCTCTTAGCTGGTAAAATATAATTCCCCACATTCAAAACTTCGTTTGTATAGCAAAACGCATTTTCCTCAAACCACTCATCCGGCTCACGCGTATCTTTGTGCTGATCCACATGCATTAACGCAGCCCCTTTCGCGCCCCACTCATGCCAAAAATAAAAAGCATGATTATGATTATCAAAAACCACTGCCGGCGTCCCCAAAATCTCCATCTTCACAAAATTCTCCAAACCAACACAACTCTTCAATTCCCCGTCCTCAAAATCCTCAAACGCCACCTCCTTCCCCACTCGCAAATCATCAAAACTCCCCGTAGTTACTTGCGGAACATAAAGCCGCGACGCTTTTCGCAATTCATACGAAAACGCGTTGTTTCCTTTCTTTCCTTCTAGCCAAAAATTTTGATCATACATAAACCCATTATAAAAGCCCCCCACAATAAATGGGAGGCTTTTAATAAATTGAACAATCACCTCTTTAATTTAATTAACCTCATGATGAGAAAAATTTGGTCTGGAATTAAGCAATAGACCAAGTAACAGTAGTTCGGTATGCACCTGAAGACTGTTGAGCAGGAATAACTAAACGGAAATCTGGAGTAGCATCACAGGCCATGGCACGAGACTTAGAGTCAGTGTCACGGAAAGTCCATTGGTTAGTTACAGCTTGAGCAACATAAACTGCGACAGCTTCGCCCTGAGTACATTCCGTACTATTAGCTTGGTTATTAGCATTAGCAGTACCTCCATTAGCACGAACCTTAAGGTTACTAACATCAAAAGTTACACCAGAAGGAATATCTAGAAGATGAGTAGCCTTAGAATTAAGAGCGTAAGTAGTGCTAGGCTGAGCACGCATATCCTCAAAAGTAAGAGACTTAAAACTTGCAGAAACGTTAGACTCTTGAGCTGTAAGAGATACGTTTAGGTCACTCCAAGAAGAAACAGTAGGAAGACCTGTAATAGAAAGTGTACCAGCGGTAATTTCTTGATCCATAGTAGTATTTGTATCTGCAGAAACAGCAGCAACTAAAGCTAGATTAGCAAGAAGAGCACCAGCGGCAACAAGAGAAACAATTTTTTTGTTTTTCATAATTTTGTGTATTTAAAAAAGTTAAGCCTAACCTTCTTATAAATAAGAAAGTCGAAGGTTTTTGTTTTTTTAAAGAGGTAAATTGTCAAAGAACATGTAAATCTCATCACGAGATTATATAATTATAACACATAAAAAGAGTCGACGCAACCATTTTCTTGGTTTAATTCCACATCCCCGCCTCCTCATTGGCCTTTATTAATTACTCATAAAGATCTTCCCACAAGCCAGAAGATTTATCCCAGTACACATGACGATAAGCATGACTAAAATTTGTAGGATTTTGTGAGCCCCTTCGGTCATAAGCCAAATGAATTACTCCATTAATTTTCGCTATCTTAGCATCATGTACTCTCATGCACCCGATAGAACCAAACGCCTCAGGACCACCAAGCCATTCATAAGGAACCTCACCTCCCTGATCAATCAAAATTATCTCTGCATACTCTGCTAGCCCGAGTCTAAAATCTTCTATATCACTAAGCTCAGAACCTCTAATTACAGCATTCACATTATCTGATAATAAAAAAGTTACCTTAAGAAGTTCTCCAATTGTCATTTCAGGGTTTTCGTCTAACGATATTCCAGACACAATCGCAGCTCGTTGCACCACTCCGCTTAAAATATGTTTGTCTTCAATCTCCCACCTCATTGGATCATTTTCTCCGCTTACAAATTCAGCCGCGCTACTAGACATTGCCCCCCCAATATTCCAAGTATCAACATCTAAATCTTTTAAATAATCTACAACTTGTGAATATGAAACTTCATCAGCCATCAAATCTAAAAGACCTGAAACAAGCCCTTCCTTGGCCGCCCCACTCTCTGCCATATGAATTTCTTTCATCAAATCTACTACCTCCCCATTATAAAGAGGAGCTTCCTCAACCTCGTCATCATAAGAAAACAGCTCTTCCGACTCAACCTCATCATCCGAACAAGACAACTCTTCCGGCTCATCATATGAAAAAGATAGTGATTCAGGCATAACAATTAATTAAATAATTCCTTTTATTATACCAAAAAACAATCAAAACGTCAACCCAAACCTAACTCAACAAAGTCAGCCCCCGACGCTCTAGTTCCCTTTTAAACCTCTCTCCTCTTTCCGTAAAACCAATAAATGCCGGATGCTCCGGATCCCTTTGAACCAAGTCATGTCCCTCTCCCCATTTTTGAGCCTCCCAGCGCCACCCTCTTTCCGCTGATAAATTCCAACTATTCCCCACCAATCCAATTACTGGAGTAGCAAAATTTCTTAAATCATTCTCTGTTCGCTCCCCACTCGCCAAAACTTGATCAGCCAATGCAACCATTTCTGGATCAGGTGAGCCTCCTAATGTTAGCGCCATAATTTATAAAGTTAATAATCAAGATCTAACCCTAACGATTTTTATGGTCTAACTCAAGTAAATTAATTCTAACACTGCAAAAAACCCTCCATAATAGGAGGTTACATTTGACGCAACACGATTTCCTCAGGTTTAAATATGTTATACGAGTCAAGCTATCCCATTTGCGCAAATAGTTATACTACCCCCAGGGCTTCTCCATAACAAAAACCGCCAGCCCAATTAAGCCGGCATTTTTGTTGGTGGAGATGGCGGGAGTCGAACCCGCGTCCAGAAAGGCTGCAAGCCACGTCTACCATTATAGTTTGTTTTAATTAGCTCACTTGGCATAAAAACAAACAAAAGCACCAAGCAAGCGAACAAGAAAATTTTCGTCCAAGTAGTACTGCGTCCCCACTACTTAGCTTAAGCTCTACTAATCGACGTCACTATGGCTCGTAAAGCAACTTCCAAGGTGACGAGGCCGCGAAAAGGCGGCCGTGACTGATGAGTTAGGCAAACGCAGGAACTCGCGCGAACGCAAGAGCTTTGTTTGGATAACGAGCA
>CAXCBS010000077.1:0-6711 GCA_963980845.1 uncultured Candidatus Peregrinibacteria bacterium
CAAGAAGCTGTTCAAGAAGAACACGATGCCGCCATCTCCCAAGAAACCCCAAAAGAGCATCATCAAGATGTTGAACGTACTCACACCAAAACCACCAAGCTTCATTTAAACTATCACCCTTATCTCAAGCTTAAGAATGAAAATGAAAAGTACTTCTTTTTTGATAACAAAGGTCGCGGCTTAGCTAAACACAAAAGCGCTCGCGTTGTAGTAGAAGAGGTGAATAAATATATTGGCGTCGCCAAACTAACCACTGAAAACCTCAACCTATACAAAATCGAAAAGCGTAACTCCAGCGGCGTATTTGCCCTGCTGCTAATTTTAATCCTTCTCGCCGCCGCTGCTTACCTCGTTATTCAGTCGCAACTCTAGACTGCTCGCCATGGGTCCAGAAATCATCCTGTTCTTCTTCAGACAGTTCATTAACAAAACTGTTTTCAATAGTTTGCTGTACTAGGTCGTTTTCACTGATGCCAGCCTCTTCTAAGGCTGCTGCTTCCGCTGCCTCCTCGGCTGCTTCTTGCTCTGCTTCTAGTTCTTTTAATTCTTCCAGGATTTGTGTCTCCAGCATTGTAGTGTACTGCGGCAACATATAATCACCAGGGACTTCGCTCAGTGGTAAGTATTCTAGAGGATCAACTCGTACTCCATCTTGAATCACTTCGAAATGTAAATGAGCACCAGTAGTACGCACCCCAGCTCCTGGCGTTCCTGGTGTTCCACCAGTTAAACCAATCATCTGGCCGCGTTTTACAAAATCTCCTTCTTCAACTAGAGCGCTAGAAGTATGACCATACAGGGTCATTGTTCCCATTCTGTGCGCCAGAATAATATATCCGTAACCAAGTTTGTCTTGGTCATCTTCTAGAGCCGCAGCATCATGGACTTTGTACACCACACCATCTGACGGAGCATAAATAATCGAGCCGTGCGCTACCCGCACATCAAGCGCATGATGCGTCACACCAAACCGTGACACATAACCATCATCTTCAAAATAAGCGGTGAGACCCCATTTAGGTGACACCGGCCAATCTAGATCCAAGAAATTCGCCGCCTCCAATGTGGAGTGATCAGACCAGTATTCATTTTTAATATCTTCAATCTGTTCTAATTCCTCATCAGTAATTGCAGTTTCATAAGCTTTTAATCGATCTTCTAGAGCCGAAATATTTGTTTGGAACAGATTAATTTCTTCTAAAATCGCTTCTTGTGCTGCTTTGTAAGACGCAAATAATTCACGATAAATACCATCTTCGTTTTCAGTGTCTTTTAGTAAGTTTTGTTTTCCTTCTAGCTGAGCGGTTAAATTACGGTATTCAGCTTCTAATTGCTCCTCGAGTTCGTCTAGCTGATTACGTTTAGATGTCAGAGCATAGTTTTCGCGAGTTTGTTCTCGTTCCAGTGACTGCAAGCCACCAATTAAGCTACCAGCTTGTTTCTCTAAAATTGATAGAAATGAAGAGCTTTGTAAGGATTTTGAAATCGATCCATCTCGCAAAAACAGTTTCAAGAAATTCGTCTCCATATTTGCACTGGAATTCAGATTCTTTTCAAAATAAACCAGCCGCATATAGGATCCAACCACATCTTTTTGTTCCTCAATTTGAATACCAGTAAACTCCAAATCCTCGAGTGATTCTTGAATCTCAATTTCTTTCAAAGAAATTTGCGCTGTCACACTTTCAATCTTGGCTTCAGTTCCTATAATCAAACCATCCAGCTGCGCGACATCACCTTCCAGCGTGCCAAGTTCATAACGATTACCATCAATCTGTTCACGCGTGTTATCCATTTTATCTTGAAGCGAATAATAGTTTCGCTCAGATTGCTGCAAATACTGACGCAAACGAACCACCAGATAAGCATTACGCACCGCATCAGAGATAATCGGTCCAACTTCCTCTTCGGTTTGCTCCTCTTGGGTTGGCTCATCAGTTGCCCCAGCAACAGGTAAGCCCCAGGCTGCTAGCAGAGTCGCTAGCACGGTACAAACCACGATTTTTTGGAAAAGTTTTTTCATAAATTCAAATTTATCCATATATTATACCTGATTTACAGAAGAAAATCCAGGTTGGATACCTCGTCAAAATAACCTATAATGTTTTTACTTAACCCCCCGTAAAATGATTGTAGGATTAACCGGCTACATGGGTAGCGGAAAAGGAGAAATTGCCAAAAGACTTCAACAAAAAGGATTCAACTACATCTCGCTATCAGATATGGTGCGCGAGGAAGCCACTAAACAAAATCTTGAGCACACACGCGAAAACTTGCAAAAAGTTGGCAATGCTTTGCGCGCCGAACACGGTGCCGGAGTATTAGCCATGAAAGCGCGCTCCAAAATAACACCTGGAGAAGACTGGGTTGTTGATGGCATTCGGAATCCGGCTTGTATTGAACAATTACGCGAATTGCCAGATTTTAAGGTGCTTGGCGTTACTGCTAATAGCGACCTGCTTGTAGATCGCATTTTAGAACGCCGCCGCGGTGGCCTAGATATGGACCGAGAAACCGTTATGACCAAGCTCAACAAAGAACGCGGCGAAGGCGAGCCACCTGAGGGTCAACAGGTTAAAAAATGCCTCGACCAAGTTGATCATCTTATTTTAAACGAAGGAACTCTCGAAGATCTGGACACTAAATTCGAACATTTCATCAAACTTTGGAACGGGGAGGCCCGCCCTACTTTTGATGAGATTTTTATGGAAATTTCCTACACCTGGGCTAAGCGTGCTACTTGTTTACGTCGCGGCGTAGGAGCGGTGATTGCCAAAGACGGCCAGCAGCTCACTGCTGGCTACAACGGGGCGCCGCGCACTGTCCCGCATTGTGCCGAGGTAGGGGGCTGTTTGCGCGAGAAAATGGGCATTCCATCAGGTAAATGCCACGAAATCTGCCGCGGAACCCACGCTGAGCAAAACGCTATCACTCAGGCCGCTAAATTTGGCATCAATATCGAAGGAGGAACTCTTTACTGCAACACTTTTCCCTGCGTAATTTGTACTAAAATGATCCTGAACGCCGGCATCACCAAAGTTGTCTACGATTCTGACTACAATGACCCACTTTCCAAGGAAATTCTCTCCCAACAAACCGCACTTGAGGTCGTGCGGTATGAAGGAAGGAAGTTTAGGTGATATCAGCGCACCTAAAAATCTGCAAGAAAAGAGTCAACTGTTGCTCTAGCAGCTACGATTTTTTGAGTTAACTCTTCATCGCCTTCAAAGCTGTGCTGCTCTAACAAAGGTTTAAGCATTTCAGCAAATCTTTCCAATTTATCCAACACAGCCTCGCTAGGGCATTTGTAATAATCTCTAGCTGTCTCACGTACCTCTGGGGTTACATTCATTGAATCAAATCTTGCTCGTAGCGCATCATTGCCAGCAAAGCTCAAAACGGTTTGATCCTTAAAAGAAACAGTTAAGGCAGGATCTCCCGCTCCATACTCTTTGCCTCGGACTTGAATGAAAAGAGAGCTTTCTGCTGCATCTCGTGACAGTACCTCTTTTTGGTCAGGATTTCTTACTACGGTTACTGTTAGATCTTCAGGGTTTCCACCTCGAAGAAATTCATAGCCATCAACATGAATTCTTTCCGGCCTCTGGTTACCTGTTGCCGTACTTGCAAACCCATGGAAGACTTTGTGCAAAGCAATAATTCTATCGCGAGGGATTTCGGCATGATCTGATGCTTCTGGGGTGCGTGGATCCATATTTTATTGAATTAGTATTAGTAAGGAATTCTTCTTAATTATAATAAAAAACAAAAGATAAGTCAAGTGGAAAGGGGCGTCCGCAACACGGAAAAGGTGATCACACACTCACCATTAGTTTTGTCATGCTAGATTGCTTGATTTAGCCTGTTATTCGGCGCAAGATTGAACTACCTAATCCACCCCAAATGAACCCAGAAAACCTCACCGACGAACAAATTCATGCGCAAGCGCAAAAATGGGGCTACATGTCACTTGAAGGTCGCCGTAAATTCATCGGTCTCCTGCCCATAATTTTCAAACGCAAGATTTACAAGAAATATAAATTTGGCTCAATTTTTGAATATGCGGCTAAGATAGCCGGACTGAGCAAAGAACATGTCCAGCGAACCCTTAATTTAGATAAAAAATTTCAAGAAATACCCAAGCTTCATAACCTTCTCGTAACAGGAAAAGTCAGCGTCAATAAATTAGCGCGCGTGGCGTCTGTTGCGAAGCCAGAAAATGAAGAATTTTGGGCCACAAAAGTTCAAGTTTTGCCAACTCGTGCTGTTGAAACGTTAGTTCGTGATGAAAAATCTGTGCACGTGCACAGATCCGAACCTGTAAAATCGTCTAAATCCAGCCCGCCTCTTGATCTATCCGCGGAGGTCACCGAACGGCTTACCGAACTTCAACAAAAAGGAATAAATATTAACGATCTCCTCCTCGAATTTCTCCAAAAACGTGACCTTGAAATTGCTCGTGAAAAGGAACAGCTCGGTGAAAAAGCCCCAGAGACAACCTCACGCTATGTTTCAGCTAAAACGCGTAAAATTATCGAAAAGGAACACGGCACTTGCTGTTCTGTCCCAGGTTGTAACCGTCCGGCAGAGGTAATCCATCACACGCAGCGTTTTGGGCTAACCAATCGCCACGATCCTCGTTACATGGCGCCTTTATGTAAGGCTCATCACGCTATTGCGCATAGCATTGATGTAAAAGTTTGCGAAAAAAGGCGGCTTTGAACCCTGGCGAGCAGGTTAAAAATCTCTTGCCTTCTTTTTGGTTTTCTTATAGAGTACTTTCGCTTTAGAAAATAATCCCTTTAGAAAATGTCCAAGACAAAAGCCGGTGGATCCACGAAAAACGGACGCGATTCCAATGCCAAACGCCTCGGTGTTAAAAGATACGGTGGTCAAGCTGTAACTGCTGGTAGCATTTTAGTTCGCCAAAGGGGAACAGCGATAGCCGCCGGAGATAATGTCCGTGTCGGACGAGATCACACTCTGTTTGCCACCAAAGATGGCAAAGTGTCCTTCTCAGAAAAAAGAGTCAAAAAATTCGATGGAAGAATTTTCCGAAAAGTTCATGTTAATGTAAGCTAATTTTAGTTTCACTATTTAACCCTCCTCCTTATGAAACTTTGCTGGAAAGCAGCCGGTCTTACGATGGGCCTACTTATGGGTCTTGGTATTTTTGCTGGCACATTGCTCGCTGTTTACACTGGTTACGCCGAAAACGTTTTCACTCTATTTGTGGGAGCCTATCCTTGGTATGAAATTTCTGTTGCTGGAGCTTTTATTGGAGGCGTTGAAGGCTTCCTTGATGGCTTTATTGGAACAGCCATTGCGGTTGCTATTTACAATTCTTTTTGTGGTTGTTGCTGCAAGAAAGCTTGTAAAAAGAAATAAGATAAGTAAAAATACGGAGGCACCAAGTAAGGTGCCTCTTTATTTACGCAAATTATGAGTATAGATACTTTTTTCGGTTTAGATGATGCGGACGGGTCTATAAGCCCCGAGCAAGTGCGCGAATACAAAGCGCGCATGGCTCGCAATCAACGCCAAATGGCAGCCGCTAAAAAACAAGAAGGTAAACAAAAGAAAAAGGAAGATAAGTTAGTTGCCGTACTGCTTAAATTTATCCGTAACAGTGCTCGCAAAGACATCACACTCTTGATTTCCCGCTGTCTTGAGCAAAATATTCCAGCTGTTTTTATTCTATCCGTTATTTTGCTTGGTAACCGAGAAATTCAGGCCGAAGTTGGGATTCACTTACAACTTCGTTCCGGTGATTCAGACAAACCCGCCTCAAAAGAGGACGGCGAAGAAGACGAAGAAGATACCGCAACTAGCCTGGCCGAATTAGAGCAAAAAGAGTTTAAGGGAGCGCTCGTCACCCTCGGCGCAGACCATGCTCTGCCACTTAAAATGCGTCTTGGAATTGACCTCTGGACTCGTTCTATTTGGAATGCCATGGAACCGATTCCAGAAAAAATATTTAATACAGTTGTTGAATTCAACGAAGACTCCAAGGCTAAACCCGAGCCAAAACCTGTTGTAGGCCAACTTGCTACATTTATTTTACGCGATTATTTTAAGGGAAATCATTTTAGCCAAGAGTATGAAAACGTAAAAGCGTTTGCTGAATTTCTTATTAAGGGACTCCTTGTTCGCCTCAAAGAGCAAGCCGCAGACCAAAAACAAGTAGGAGGGGAGGAGTACTAGTCACATGTAATGTTTCGCGCTATGATACGTTCCTGTTAAACGAACAATCTAACCAATCCACCCATGAAAAAGTTACTCTCATTACTCGCCCTTAGCCTGATTTTAAGTAGTTTTTTAACTGGTTGCGGCCCGGATGAGGAAGAGACCGAGGAGGAAACAGAGGTCACAGAAGAGGAAGTCGCCGTAGAAGAACGCCCTCAAGAAATGGATGTCACTGGGATTTGGTCCTTAACTATTGGTCATGGGGGTGGCGTGATCCAAAACACGATTTTTATTTATCCGCTCGGGCTTGCTCAGACTGTTTCTGGCCTGGTAACCCTGCCAGAGGGAATAGTTATGAATCCTGGTATCAGCGGAGCTTATTGGGCTGATTATGAGGTTAATGAAAACCAACTAACAATGGTGGCCCAAAACGGTAGCTCCACTTCAAATGGAACACTGCTAGACGAAAACAATGCTAGCGGAACCATTACTTCAGCGGCCGGTACTTATGCCTGGACCGCCACC
>CAXCBS010000078.1:0-6672 GCA_963980845.1 uncultured Candidatus Peregrinibacteria bacterium
GGGGTTCTCTCTACAAATTCTGCTTACCGGGACGGGGGGCAAATAAGAAAGTGAGGTGATCTGATGATCGCAACTCTGATAACCACAGCGACCGAGGCACCCTCGATCGAAATCAACTTGGTTCTCATCTTCGTGGTTTCGCTGATCGTCTGCTCGATGATCTTCGTGACCACTGCCTGCGGAACAACCATTCTCATGAGGATGGCCGGGACTCCGGCCAAGACCTGGCGTGAGTGGTTCGTCCGCTTCTCCTGCGGCTACCTGTCGCAGTTCGCGACATTCTGCCTGTTGTGGGCCATGCTGGCCCAATTTTAATGACAGACCTTCGCCCCCTGTCCCGGTTTGTTTCTATACCGCAACTACCTCTTCTTCGGATTTAATGCCGATTTTTTCACCATCTTTGGTGCGCTTGGTTTGAAGGAAATGTACCTTGTCGGCAGTTACCTCGGTTACGTAACGTCGTTTTTTGTCTTTGTCTTCAAAAGAACGATTATGTAGCCGGCCTTCAATATACACAGCGCTGCCTTTTAATAGGTGTTTGCCGCAATTTTGGCCTAGGTTTTGCCAGGCAATGATGCGGTGAAAATCTGTGGTTTTTTGTTTTTCGCCTTCTTGGTCAAACCACTCGTTGTTAGTGGCTAGCGAAAAATTGGTAACGGTTTTACCCGTTTTAGTGGAACACATCTCGGGATCAGCGCCGAGATTCCCCATGAGTATGACTTTATTCACACTGCGCATGTTTACGTGGGGTTAAGAATAAGTATCCCCCACGTTAGCAAAAAAATATTACAAATCATTAACACGGAGATGAAAAAAACATTAACTTTTTTCTATCAGGTTTGGTATAGTGCCAACACTATGTTTACTGGTCTAATTCAATCTGTGGCGCGCGTTTCTGAAGTTTTGGAAACCGATACTGGTAAAAGATTTATATTTGAAGCTGATTTTGAGCCTGAAATTGGCGAAAGTGTAGCGGTTGATGGAGTTTGTCTTACTTCTGTTGGAGGCTCTTTTGACGCTGATGTGATGCCGGAAACTTTGGGAATGACTACTCTTGATAATTTGGAACCTGGAACGCGAGTTAATTTGGAGCGGGCTCTTAAGGTTGGCGATCGTTTAGGTGGTCATTTTGTGCAAGGTCATGTGGATGGCGTGGGTACTGTTTTGAAAATAGAAGATGGGCGCGTGGAAATTACCCCTCCCCTGCCATTACTTAAATATATTGCGCATAAAGGTTCAATTGCCGTGAATGGGGTAAGTTTGACTGTTAGTAAGGTGAGGGATGATGCGTTTGAAGTGGCCTTAATCCCCCACACTCTTGAGAGTACAAATTTAAGTGATTTACAGATTGATTCAAAAGTGAATTTGGAAGTTGATATGATGGCGCGCTATTTGGAAAAGTTAAACCTGTAAACTTACCGTCGACGGTAAATTCTAACCTGTAAAATTATCACATGAAAATCGGAATAATTGTTGCGAAATTTAATAATGAAATTACGGAGAAAATGCTGTTTGAGGCAGAAAAGGTTTTAAATGAAAAAGGGGCGAATTATGAGATTGAAAGGGTGCCGGGAGCGTTTGAAATTCCGCTTATTGCACAGCGGATGGCTAAGCTTAAAGAGTATGATGCTCTGATTACCTTGGGTTGCGTGATTAAAGGTGAAACAGATCATTACGATATGGTTTGCCGGGCGTGTGTAGATGGGATTTCCAAGGTGATGCTTAAGCATGATTTGCCAATTGCTTTTGAAGTTTTGATGGTTGATTCAATTAAAAAAGCTGAGGCGCGAATTGGTCGAGGTCGTGATGCGGCTGAGGTGGCGATTTTCATGGCGGAGACACAAATTTAATTTACTTGAAAAATAAGGGCTGGGGCGGTAAGATTTTTTCCTTAATTAAATTAATATGGTTTTTCACTCTTTTCCCGAGGAAGCGGTCCAAGTTTACGAGCAATATCAGGAACTAAGTCCGCGGGCTCAAAATGATGAATTTGATGGAATTGTGGCTCGTTTGCGTGAGTTAGAAGATGTGGATTTAGAAGCGGATGATGCGGTAGAGCAATTACTTGAATGGAATCGTTTGGTTTTGCAAACACGTCATTTAAGAATGCGTTTTGAGGCAATTGCTTCTCAATTAGAAGATAATCCTGTTTGGGAGGAGCATAAAACTGATGGAGAGAAATCTCTTAGAAGGCCGGCTCCAACTTTTGCTAACAAGGCACGTGAATTATTGGTGGCTGATTCTGAGGCTATGACTTTTCCTCCAGATGTGGATCAAGCATTTGCTTTAAGTCACTTGCCGGTTGATCCAGAAAAATTAACACCCACGATGTTGCGGAACTTAGGATTGGATGATCTTAACCCTCCTAAAGGTGTGCACGCACTGCGACGGATGGAAGCTAAGGCGGCAGCTATTCCAGCAGTTAAAGAAGCTGTTGCCAGCCGGTTTGAGCCGATCGATTTATATGGTCAGGAGGCGCTCGCCATGGATGATTCTCGTTATTTTAGAATGATGCGTGCTGCTGAGGGTCCCAATGAAGGAATGATTGTTGGAACCCAAGAAAACCATGGCAAAAAGATTTTGTTTAGAACAGATTTGCATGGAGCTGATCGTCGAGTGGGGCACATAATTGCTGGCAATATAGCTGAAACTCAAATGCTTTCTAAGTTGGGTGTTGGGTTGCGGTTTGTTCATAGTCAGCTTGCCAAATGGATGACGATTCGTGATGTTCCAGAAGAGTTGGATGTTTTAAAAGAAAAGCTTTTAGAAGCAATTCAAGCAGTGAATCCGCGTTATGTTGATAATAAATATAAGAAAAAAATGACTGATCAGGTAGTTCATTGTGTTGGATTGCGTGATCGTTTGGATCGTTTCAACCCTGGCGCAATACGAGCTCGTTTAGTACCTGCAATTAGAGGCATTACTAAACGATTAGATCAACTTGAAAGAATAACTCCTCCTATTGTGCAGGATTCACAAAAACTGTTTGGAATGGTGACTGCTGAGGAAAGTCCTTTAATTGATTTTGCAGATCTTGTAGATAGACTTCATGAAAGGTTTGCTGTTTTGGGAGAACAGCCTTTGGATCCGGTTGAAAAAGTGCGGATTTTGGCTAATTTAGACCGAGCAATTTATCATGCGGAGCAGTTACAATATGAGTCTTATCTTTCTTTTGGTAAGGAATTTATTACGCGTATTGAACAGACTAAAAAATGGCTTAATGATGATTCTGCTCCTGAATCTTGCCCAGTGCCGCCTCAGCAATTAGCAGCGCAGGAATTTACAAAAGCTTATCTTGCTTCCAAAATAGCGCGTGCTTATCGAGGTATTAAGTATTTTTATCGCAAAATTTCTCTAGAACCTGAAACTATTAATCCAGCGGAAATGCAATTGGAGATAGATATTATTCATAAGGATTTAGCGGATCGCAAAGTAGCTGGAGAGGTGTTAACGCGTGGATTTAATAAGGTTTGGGGAGAGCTTTATGAGCTTTGCCTTGATCTAAAAGTAGAGTTTGACGATTTGGCTACCAAGCCAATTGAGCGACCCAAGAAAGTTAGTCGCCATGAGAGGAAAATACAAAGATTGGCGGCTCGAGGAGATCAGGAGAGAATTGTATTACGTCGCGCTTTAGATAGAGTTGGCGCATTGGATTTTCCCAAGTATCCAAAAACTTCTATTCAGTCTCTCAAGGATCGAAAAGCGGCTTATAAGCGTATGAAAAAGCGTATTAATGAAACTTCTTTTAATGAATTGGCGGGAATGATGACCGCTACGGAGGAAGCTGTTTTGCCAGAAGGAACCCAGGTAGATCCGATGTATTGTCAGATTCCGGGAGAGTTTACTCCTTTTCCTCAAACGCAGTTATTTGAGAGGCCGGAGTTAGTTGATTTAGAAGAAGTTACACGTGAACGTGGCTTGGAATCAAAGGTAGTTTTGGTTAAGCCAGATGAGTATTTTGAGATTCCAGAAGATGTGGATTATGTGGGAACCATGAGTGAGCAAGGAGTTTTACGCATTGTGCCAACTTCCGAAGTGGCAACAAAAGAGTTTTTACGAAGTTTCCCTTTGCCTTTGGATGGAGAATGGAAGAACCTAACAGGAGTAAAAGGTTGCAAGCCACAAGACGAATCTCATCCAATTTCTTCGGTTGATGACTCCGCTTATGCCGAAGTAACAAGTCGGCCGATAGTGCTTTTAAAAAGGTCTTATAAATAAAAATCTTGTGCTATAATTTGGCCAATGACCAAGCTAAAAACTCTTCACCATGTTGATGTAAAAGGAAAGCGCGTTTTGGTGCGAGTGGATTTTAATGTACCGCTTGATGAAAGCGGGAAAGTTACGGACACGACTCGTTTGGAGGCGGCTTTGCCAACTATTCAACATTTACTTGATGATGGGGCGCGGGTGATTTTGAAGTCTCATTTAGGTCGTCCTGATCCGGATAATCCAGATCCTAAACTTAAGATGGATGAGGTGGCGATAGCGTTTTCGGAATTGCTTGGGCGGCCGGTTAAAAAAATGGATGAATGTGTGGGGTCAGAGGTGAAAAAAACTGCCATGGCACTTAAGGATGGTGAAGTGATGATGTTAGAAAACACTCGTTTTTATCATGAGGAAAAGAAAAACGATCTTAAGTTTTCCAAGGAATTGGCTGATTTGGGAGAAGTTTTTGTAAATGATGCTTTTGGAACTGCGCATCGAGCGCATGCTTCTACTCATGGCGTGACTGAACACCTCCCCTCTCATGCTGGATTTTTATTACAAAAAGAAATTGAGGTTTTACACCCTTTGTTAGCAGATCTGGGTGGTCCGCTGGTTTTGATTGTTGGGGGCGCTAAAATCGACACTAAGATCGGTATTTTGCAGAATTTCATGGAGAAGGCAGACATATTTTTGGTAGGAGGTGGATTGGCTAATACTTTTTTGTATTCAGCGGGGTTTGATGTTGGAGATTCTCTTTGCCAGGAGGATAAACGTGGTTTGGCGCAGGAGATTATGTTGGAGGCGGAAAAATATGATGAAAAGTTCTTTTTACCGGAAGATGTGGTGGTGGCGTCTGAAATTTCTGATACTGCGGAAACGCTTGTTTTGCCAGCAGAAGACGTAACTGGAGATATGAAAATTTTAGATATTGGGGCGCGAACTATAGATAAATATATTGCGGCCATTGAAGAGGCTGGAATTGTGGTTTGGAATGGGCCTATGGGATTGTATGAAAAAACTCCTTTTGCTCGTGGTACGCGTGAGATTGCTAAGGCTGTGGCGCGAACAAAAGCCACTACGATCCTAGGCGGTGGTGATACGATTGATGCAATTAAGCGCTTTGGTCATGATTTTATTGATTTTGACCACGTGTCGACTGGCGGAGGCGCGATGCTTGAATTCCTAGAAGGTAAAGTCCTTCCAGGTATTGAGGCGGTTATGGAGTAGGGAATGAACTAAGAGTCTGGTTGATGTCTTCGATAGCTGCTTTTAAGGCTGGGGAAGCGTCTTTTGGAATGTGTAATGGTCCTTCCTCCCCTTCTTCTAATTGGGCTAACTCTAATTCTCCTTGGCCAAAATTGGTTAAGAGTGTGGGGGTGAGAGGTTCTTGAGTATCAGGGATTTTGTTGACCATAATTTAATTTTTCTTTTTCTTGGGTTTATTAGGTTTTTTTTCTGGTTCTTTGAGAGCTTTCTTATCCCCTTCTTTGAGCTCTTTTTTGCCAGTGTTTTTGCTCCAGCGCATGATTTTGTCTTCGACAAGTTCGCGTGGTTTGGAGTAGCGTTCGCGGGAAAGTTTAATGATTTTTTCGCGGCGACCTGGTTCAATATCAAGAGCGGCGGCTGGTGGTGGAAGGGTGTCAGCGGAAAATGGTCGGCTTGGCATTCCATCAATAAGTAAGCGATTATAAATCGTATATTTGTTGAGACATACTAGGTCGTTTGGTGTGGCAACTTCGGCAAACTGTTGCGATAAATATTCCGCATCATCAAATCCAACTTGAAACGACATTAATGATCCCACGTTACCAAACACAGCATCGCGCACCTCGTCTGGCATTTGGGCAATATACTGATTAGCCATGGTGAGATTTAAGCGGTATTTTCGGGCTTCGGACAAGATAGTGGCAAATGATTCGGTGGCAAAGTTTTGGAACTCATCCACGTACAAATAAAAGTCTTTTCGTTCCTCTTCTGGTTGATCAGCGCGGCTCATAGCATCGAGCTGGAATTTAGTAATCATCATAGCTCCAAGTAGCGAGGAGTTATCTTCACCAATTTTACCTTTTGATAGATTAACAATAACGATTTTACTCTTATCCATGGCAAACCTTAGATCAATTGAGCTCTTGGGTTGGCCTACAATGTTTCGGATAATTGGGCTGGATAAGAACTGTCCAACTTTGTTAAGAATTGGCGAAATTGCTTCGCTTCTAAACTTGTCATTCATTTTATCAAACTCCCCTTCCCAAAATCCCCGGACTACAGGGTCTTCGATTTTTTTAACCACGCGTTTGCGGAATGCTTGATCCTGGAGAATTCTAGTAATTCCCAGCATGGTTGTATCTGGGTAATTTAAGAGTGAAAGAATAGTGTTTCTAAGAATGTGCTCAAGTCGTGGTCCCCAACTTTCAGCGTAGATTTTCTTAAAAATACCAACTAACCCCGAACAAACCACAGTATTAA
>CAXCBS010000079.1:0-6641 GCA_963980845.1 uncultured Candidatus Peregrinibacteria bacterium
AACTAAACGGAAAAGAAGAAGAATTTCCATTAAATTCACTTACAGATGTTGGCCTAAGTGGCATGCCCGGGGCTATGAATTTTCGTATTATCAAAAAAACTGGCGAGGCAGTTAATTTTACTTTGCCAGGGAATATGACCTTGGAGCAGGAAGAAAAATTCAAAGAAACAATTGCCAAATTCAATTTCAGCTAATATGATCGTTTAGCATAAATGAGCCGAAGTGGCGGAACCGGTAGACGCGCACGACTCAAAATCGTGTTCCTGCAAAGGAGTGAGGGTTCGATTCCCTCCTTCGGCACCATACGTGAAAAGGACAACGTCCTAGTTCACGCAGCGCAGCGCCTAAAAGGCGCGAGCACTACTAAAAAACGTCGGGGTGTGGCGCAGTTGGCTAGCGCGTACGGCTGGGGGCCGTGAGGTCGTGGGTTCGAGTCCCACCACTCCGACCATCAAAAGATGGCGATCTCTTGATCGGCAGCCTTATTTCGCGGTGCAGAGCGGAAAAATCAAGTCCAAATCTTAGTGTCCCAACAAAAATCATGCTATTTTTAATAACCGTTATTTAACCATGTTTTATGGATAGTTTACTTTTGCCAGATATTGTTTCTGGACAACTTCAAGTCACAGAAATCGAAGATGCTCCCACTTCCCCAGACGGGGCCATGCAAGCCAACGCCCTTCTTTCTGCTCCGGTAAGTCCGGATTTTAAGGATCATTGGAACGACACTGACCTAAGACCAATGCATGTTCGCGTTCCCTATGCTAGTGCTGGAGTTGATATTAGGCCTGATTTTAGTGCGGCGGAGTTTCAGTCTTGGGCCAAGGCAACCAGAGGGCGCTTGACTATTCCGGCCACCATTACTCGCGTCCCCGAAGGTTTGCCTTTAGAAAAACTATCCGATTTAGCGCCTCTAGATGCTCTAATGGGCCACATTGTTTTACTGGATGATGGACAAAAGATTTCTGATGACGATAGAACGAAAATCATACAAGCTATTCATCAGCAATTTCCTGGCGTTGCAGAGGTTTTAGATCCTGAAAATTCAACTTTTGATTTAGGAAAATTCGAATATTTAATAGAAATTCTTTCTAGTGGAATAGATGTTCAAGATTTACAAAGATTTGTGGCTGATTTAAGGTCTCCGGCCGCACTAAGCGCTATTGCTAGTCGCACAAAAGTAGACCGAGTTTTAAGAGAGCCAATCGGTGCTGGTGATAGCCGTTTAGTTGAAATTGCCGGCTTTACTCATCCTGATGTAATTGCGCTTTTTGAGGATATGCCCGGAGACGCAGATTTAGTTGGGGCCCGCGTAGTTTTCCCAAGAAGAAATAAAAAAATTTATGAAGCCAGTTTTTTAACTCGCGTTCGAGCCTTAAGAGAGCTTTGTCTAGATGAATTAAAAGTGCCAGTTAAAATGTTTAACTTAGCTCGCTCTACTCGCATTGCCACTGGCGGCCGCCACGATGTCCAGGATTCTTTTGAGGAGGCGGTTGAACCTTTTGCCAAGTTAGATTTAGAAATTTTGCCCAGCTACTCTGCTACGGAAATAGTTTTTGATCTTATGCGATCAGTTTCTGGTGGTCGAAAAGCAACAATTTTACGAGATCAAGCAGATTGGAAAAGGTTGCTGGATGGAGATATATCATTAGTAAAAGCTTGTAAAAAAGTAAATAAAAAAGTAGCAGCTGGACTAATTGCGCTTGCCGAGAATCCATCTTTGCCAATTTCTAGTACGGTTCAGGACCCAGAAAGTTTTGCTGAAGTTAGATTATTAGACGGAATGCAGCCCGGAGAAGATGGCATTTTATTTTGTAAATATTTCCCAGCTGACGATATTTTCCGGAGGCTTCCAGATCATGCTGACAAATTAAGAGCTTTAGTTTTTCAGGCTCCTTCATATGAAAAAGCCGAGAGCGTAATTCAAGCTGGCGAAGAAAATTATCCATTAGAAGCTCATATATTTTTGAGCGCCGAACAATTAGTGGCTCTGCGGAGATTCCATCGCCAGTTCCCACATATTAAAATTGTGTGGAGTCATCCAGGGGCAAAAAGAAACTTGGTATTTGTTGATGATGGTCATTTGCCAATGTTTGCTAAGCCAGAAATCGTCGAAGACCTTAAAGATGAAGACTCAAATATAAGAGTAAGTTTTTGTGGTTCTAGCACTGTTAAAAAAGGCGCCCCTCAATCTGAATTAGATGCTGCCGCGGCTGAAGAAAAAGCTTTTACCGCTATGTACAACGAATACGCCAGTGGCAGAGATCAAAAACTGGTCGGGATTAACGGCGGCGGCCCAGACGTTATGGATCGTAACGGAAGAGACCTTCAAGAATTAGGAGCTATTAGTGTTGCCTCGTCTTGCGACCTTGGATTTGCCGGGCAAACAAGACATGATAGCTGGGATGCGGTTTTAAATTCCGGTGCTGGCACCGATTCTTTTGCTTTACGCGAGGAAATTCTTCTTTCTGGTGATATCGTTCATGTTGCCCCTGGAGGAATTGGTTCAATCCAAGAAGTTATTGGAATTTTGGCTCAAAACAAAATAGGAGCCGCTGACAAAACTCTAATTTTAGTTGGTCGTGAATATTGGGGACCTCAGGTAAACGCTTTAGTAGCTGCTGGAGAGGCTGATAATTTAAAACCACAGCATCTGCGCCGACTCTTTGTTGTCGACACGCCAGAGGAGGCTCGCGCCATTTTAGAGAAAACAGATTCCGATCCAAGCTTCCTTGATCAAAGAACCCAAATTTGGGAGGCACACATAAAAGGCCAAGAAGGTGCCATCGACCCACTCGCAAGCTAGATCTTCGGCAAAATCTGCGAAGCTCTTAGTGATTCCCTTTCAGTTAGGATGTCAATTAAAACCCCTTCCTCTGGGAGGATTCGCGTAAGTTCCAAAACATCCAAGTTGGACATTCTTATACATCCTGCCGAAGCTCTGCCTCCTAAACGTTGTTCACGGTTAGTCCCGTGCCCATAATAGCCAGTCATATGATCATTCCCCTCCTCTTGGCCGTGTAGTTTCATGATTCGGGTGGTCATAACCGCTGGGTGCGCTTTTGTGTAAGAGCCGGTAGTACTTTGAATTCGCGGGTGATTAACTCTTTGGTTCATAAAAACTGTTCCCACCGGCATATAATCAAAAGAGTCTTTTTCGTCATACATAAACCCTCCTCCAGTTGCCATGGTTGCATAATTAAACCGCAATTTGGCTACTCCAGATGGAGTTTGATTTTCCCCAGTACCAATCCCCCTTCTACCAGACGAAACCAAATAAGTTCGCATTCTCACAACTTGACCACTTTCAGCTTTTAACATCCAAAGAAGTACCTGCGGATTATCTGATAAATGGATCAAAGCCATCCCTTTGTCCCAGCCGCGACTTTCCAGGCCATCAAACAATCCATCAGCTCGTAAAAGAGCTTCTATCTGGGCTACCTCCGATGGTTCTAATTCTTCCGCTGTATATCTACTAGAATCAAGTAGTTGTCGGTCCAAGTCATCACCTTGTTGATATAAGTCATGCAGGTAATCTCGCACTGGTGAATCAGTTACTTTCTTAGAAAAATTTGTTGAAAGAGGGGTTGTTTCCATGAGTTGCGGGATTACGATCGGTCGGCGGCCGGGAGGGATCTCTTCAATTCTAGTCCCAGTTCCAATTGTAATTCGATTTTCAGGGTCTCCAAGTGGATAATAGCTTTTACCCTTGGTGCCGCCTCGATATTCAGCGTGAGTCCCATTTACCATAATCGGCTCACCTTGATAAAGATATTCAATCCGCATCCACATTGTTAAATTATGATCTTCCGGCAAAATAAAAACCCCATCTTCATCTAAACAAATGCTACGCAATAAAGCTCTTCCTTTGGTAGTTTTTGCCAGTTCTTTTACCTCTTCACGGGTATCAATCTCTGCCAGCAAATCCTCTCTTTGGGTGGATGCATCTGAAAGCACATCCATTTCATCCTGGGGCTCCAGGGATAAGTCCTCAATATGTTCTCCGAGTGTCTCAACCATGATTAAAATTTAATTCTATCCTGGAATTATAACATATTTCACCTCAAAAAGCAATCACTTCAAGCCGGCCTTCAACTATGCTAAAATGCTCCTCGACATGATATTAACTTTATTTCTTTTTGCTGTTGGATTTGTGGCTCTTATCAAGGGCGCAGATTACTTAGTTGATGGCTCCGCCTCAATTGCGCGGCGACTGGGTATTTCTTCGCTGGTGATTGGGCTTACTGTAGTTGCTTTTGGGACCTCGGCGCCGGAGCTTGTTGTTAACTTGATTGCCAGTTTTAAAGGCAGTACTGACCTGGCGATTGGTAATGTGCTGGGTTCAAATATTTCTAATACTTTGCTGATTTTGGGTGTGGCGGCCTTGATTTATCCAATTGCGGTCAAAGACAGTACGATTTGGAAAGAAATCCCTTTCTCATTACTAGCTGTTTTGGCTCTGTTTTTTATGGCTAATGATGTGCTGATTGATGGGGAAGAAGTTCCTCGAATTTCACGTTCTGACGGGCTAACTATGCTTGGGTTTTTCGTGATTTTTGTGGTGTATTTGTTTCAAATTGCTAAAAAAGGAGTGCTAGACCCCGGATTAGATCACGAACATATTCACAAAGATAAGGTTGGAATCTCCGCTGGAAAAATTTTACTGGGATTAATTGGCCTTACCTTAGGTGGTAAATGGATTGTAGATGGAGCTTTGGTTCTCGGGGCTTATATTGGCATGAGCGAAGCTTTTATGGGACTTACTATTGTGGCGATTGGAACCTCTCTTCCCGAGTTAGCCACTGCCGTGGTTGCGGCCCGTAAAAAACACCCAGACATTGTTATTGGTAATGTGATTGGCTCTAATATTTTCAACATCCTCCTGGTTTTAGCCACCACTGCCACTATCACTCCCCTCTCATTTTCCGAAGCTTTAAACCAAGATATTACCGTAGTTTTGGCTACCACGTTCTTGCTGTTTTTATTTATTATTCAGGGACGAGGCCACACCAAAAACAAACTGCTTAAATGGCAGGGATTTATTTTTATTGGGCTTTATATTAGCTACTTAGCTTACCTAGTGATTCGGGGGTAATTCTTTTAATCCATTTTGCTATCAAATCGCGCAAGCGTTTTTTTAAGTCTGGATACTCGGCATCTTGCTCTATCGCTCGCAAAAAACGAGCTATATTTATAGTTTCCAAAACAAAACGATCATTTTTTTCGCCATCATATAAATCGAGTGGGCCACCCTCACTGGCTGCTTTTTTGGCACCCTTTTCAAGTAACACTATTTGAATTTCTTCTAGAGTAGTATCCACCTCTGTTTTAAGTTTGATTTCACCCATAATTAAGCTAATCAAAAATTCATTAATTCGCCTAATTTCAAGCAAGTACTTAACCCAAGTTATTCCCGTGGCAGCCAGAGCGCCAATCTGTCCCACTAAGCTTGGCGGGCCAGGCGGCGTTGGCAATGGCGCCGCAATATCCACTAATGATCCTGCCATAAATAGTTTGACCATATTCCCGGGACGGCAAACAAATTTTAGTAATTTGCGTAATTTAACCAGCTCATCCATTAACATTTTTTCAAACTCTTCAGATTCAGCAGGAATAACAATCTCTGCTTCACCTTGTTTAGAGTTTTTTATTAAACGCTCTACATTTAGCAAAGTTGTGGCTTGTTGAGCCCCTAATGATAAATACCGAATAACATGCAGGCTTTGCTCCAGCACATCTTTTATCCAAGAAACCTCACGGGGAGCTTCAGTTGCTTTGTGCACCAAGGCAATCCCTCCTTCTGGCAGGCGTAAAGCCACGGGCCTCTGGGATTCACTCGGGCGCCCCATATCAGCCATTAGGGCCAGCGGCCCCCTCCCCTCAGGGATTTTGTACTGCTCAGCAGCCATTTTAGTGGATGGATTAAAAGGTGTTAATTAAACCTCAAAACACCAAAAAGGTCAACAGAGGTTGACAGCATGGGAAATAACATCTTTAATAAAATCTAATAAACTAAAAATCCGCCCCAAAAGCGCGTGAGTGCTTTCTATAATTAATATCATCCGTTATGGGATTATTAGATTCTATGTCCGCTGACGACTTAAATCCATTTAGCACAAATGAAGGATTCAGTCTTAACGCCGTTCAAGTTCTTGCTAAAGAATGGGAGCTTGCTATGGGAGGCATGCCCGAAGATGTGTTTAAAAAAATTACTTGGATAGCCAATAAAATGGGGATAGAGGGAGTAGAAATATTAGATTCTCAGAAAGAAATGACGATGGAGATAACTTTTGAGAAGCTTTGCGTGTTGCTTGAGCAGATGATCGATCCCTTGAGAGTAAGTTATATTAGAAGTATTAAAAATCTAAACGAAGAGGAGTTAGAAGAATTGGCTAGGATGACCTCTCTTGATACAAATCGCTCAAGGTCTATAATGCCGCAAATAGTACTTTATGCCATCAAATTATTACAGTCTGGGTCGCATCGTATAACAGCTCCAATTACAGGCGTTGATTTCCCGAAATTACCAGTAGGATGGCGAAAAATAGAAGCTAGCCTAGAGGATAGGCAGCAACAAGTAGGAGGATTTTTGGATGAGGCAGAAGGTTTGAGTGAGCAAGACCGGGCAACCTTAACAAGCA
>CAXCBS010000080.1:0-6616 GCA_963980845.1 uncultured Candidatus Peregrinibacteria bacterium
TTACAGTATTATAAAACCCTTTTTCTTCTTCTGGAGCCGAGTCAGAAGGGGAGTTATCAGTGCCAGTAATGGCATCAATCGCCCCATCTACACCCGTTGACATAAGATTTACGCCTTCACGTAACTTATCCATCATCAAATCTTTCCAAAAAGAACCAACCACACTGGTAGGGGAGGCTGAAATTTCTTGTAATTTCTTAAAAGCAGCCCTTTGTTCAACTGTTGCTCCAACAGAAGCAATCGTCACTCCACAAACACCATTTAGAGTAAAATTATTTTCAAGCAATCCTTTTTTCACCATCAAGGTCACCAGGGTAAGAGACGCACCATATAAATGCTTAAGCTTGTCAACTTGAGACTCTAAACTTTCACCCAAACCAAGACTTTCAATGTGTCTAACCGCAAAACTGGGCAAATCCTTTCCCTGCAAAACATCCAAGGCAATCTCAGCCCGTTTCCGGGTAGGGGAGGGCAAAGAGTCAGAAAGCTGCTCCAAAGCATCCTCTGTATTACCAGTTGGAGCACTGGGTAAATTTTCGTCAGGGGCAGCGTTTTGTCCTGTATTTTGTCCTTGAGTCATAGTGATACATAAAAATCATTTTATTATACCAGAAAACAGGTTTAAATTCAATCCGTTAGCAGGGGAGCCCAAACAACACTCACATCTAATTTTGTACAATGTATCTTGTACAAAGACTTTCAGGTTAAAAAATGTGTTCAACAATTTTTAACACAAATTCACGCAAGTCACTCGCCCCGTATGACACACGCACATTTAATTCAAACTTTCGACACAAAATTATCAAATAAATTTTCACATCACATTCACACCTACAACTTTACCTCCAGGACTCCCCTTTCACTAAAAACAAGGCCTTATTTTTGGCTTAAACAAGCCATTTATAGCGTTTTTTGCGATTTAAGAAACTTTACAATTTTACGTGACTCAAGTATCATCATGTCCTTTTAAATCACGCCTTTTTATGGGACCAAAACGTCCAAACCCCAATCCGGGCCGCGCTGAGAAAATTATAGAAAATATTTCAAATTTGGCACCAAATGCATCAATGTATGACATTAAAAAAGCTCTTTTAACAATTCCGAGTAATCAACGAAATCCAAAATTGCTAAACGAACTTGTAAAAAAAAGTATTTTAAAACCAGCTAACATTATCACAATTGTAAATCATTATATGTCTAGTATGCGTGAAATAAAACCCAGCGAAGATCACCTCGCGATCAGCGTTTTTATGCGCCAAATAGTTATTAGCCAGCATAGTATTGACGAATTCTTCAAACACCTTCATGAAACAACTTTTCCAAACACAAACCAACACGAAGCGCCACCCGAGCCTTCAAGCGGATCTGCTGCCAAACTAGCCCGCGCTGCTGTAGAACAAATAGATGGTCCACCAGCAAACAAAGAACCAAAAGGATGGCTAGCTCGAAACCTGCCTCGATTTTTTGACCGTGACTAAGCAATCGCCGCTTGATCCTCAAGCTGTTTAAGGCGCTTTTTAAGCGGCTCATGAAGCTCTAAGTCTGGATCTTTCATAACCAAGCTAGCCGCTGCATTACGGACACGCTTAATTAATTCTGTATCACCAAGTGATGCCATTTTTAAATCTGGAATACCGCTTTGCTTAACACCATAAACTTCACCCGGACCACGCATTGCTAAATCAATTTCAGCCAATTTGAAACCGTCAGTATGTTTTTCAAGCGATCCAAGCCTCATTCGAGACTCCTCACCATAAGAATCTGTAAATAGAAAACAATAAGATTGGTGCTCTCCCCTACCGACTCGACCTCTAAATTGATGCAATTGTGACAAGCCAAATCGTTCCGCGCCTTCAATTAGCATAATCGTAGCATTTGGGACGTCAATTCCCACCTCCACAACAGAAGTAGAAACCAAAATATCAACCTCTCCCCTACTAAATTCATTCATCACCTCCTCTTTCTCTGCAGATTTAAGTTTTCCATGCAATAAACCTAACTTAAGATCAGGGAAAACCTTAGATTTAAGACGCTCAAATTCAGTTGTCACCGCTTTTACTTCTATTACATCAGACTCATCAATTAAGGGGCAAATCACAAATACTTGCCTCCCCTTTTTTACATGGTCAAAAATCCATAATTCCGCATCGCGACGCTTTTTTTCCGGCACCACGCGGGTAATTATTTTTTGGCGTCCTGGTGGCAATTCATCCAAAATCGAAACATCTTGATCACCATACAAAACCAAAGTCATTGTTCTAGGAATAGGCGTGGCCGATAAACTCAAAACATGCGGACTCCCCTGCTCTTGTAGTTTTTCACGTTGTTTGACCCCAAAACGATGCTGCTCATCAATTACCGCTAATCCAAGTTTTTTAAACTGAATACCATCCTGAATCAAAGCATGCGTTCCAATCACCAAATCCACAGTTCCCGTCGCAACCTGACGCGCAATTGATTTCTTTTGTTTTTCAGGTAAAGAACCTACTAAAAATTGAACATTATAACCAAAAGGCTTAAGCAATTTAGTAATGCTTTCGTAGTGTTGACGTGCCAAAATTTCGGTTGGGGCCATAAGCGCCGCCTGAAAACCAGAGTTCATGGCATGTACAAGCCCAAAAGCAGCCACTACAGTCTTACCAGCACCCACATCTCCTTGCAGTAAACGCATCATAGGATAGGGCGATGTTAAGTCACTTGTAATTTCATCTATAACTCGCTTCTGCGCTCCTGTTAGTTCATATCCAAATTCATCATAAAAACGCTTGGAAACCTCTTCATCTATCACGATTTTCTTACCTAAATCCTTGGCTTTTTTCCGAAACTCATAGCGTCTTTTTAGCGCGGCGAATTGCAACATAAATAACTCATCAAAAGCCAATCGCCGCCGCGCCTCATTCAGCTCTTCTTCGCTTTCTGGATCATGAACAGATCGTACCGCCTGACCATAGGACATCAAATCCTCAGCCTCAATCATCTCTCCGGGCATGCAATCCTCAAGTAATTGCGCACCCTTAAGCAAAGGGCTAATTTTTTCACGAATCCATTTAGAACTAATCTTATCGCGCTCGTGATAAACCGGCACCAATCTAGCGGTATGAAGTTGTTTTTTTCGCACCACTTCATATTGCGGGCTCATCATGGTAATTCGGGCTCGCTCAAACTTAATTTTACCTGTTAAAATCACCTCATCACCATTTCGAAACATACGCTGAATATGGGGCTGATTAAACCACATCACATTCACTTCTCCAGTTGGATCAACCAAAGTCGCCATGGTCATAGTTTTCCCAGTTTTTGTGCGACGACTAAACATTTTAGAAAGCTTGCCTTGCACCACATTTACGCGATCAACACGCATTTCCGAAATCGTACACATTTCGCTTTGATCACGATAAGTCCGTGGAAAATAATGCAAAAAATCATCTACCGTATAGACTCCAAGTCCTTTTAACTCAGTAATATGCGCCGACGTAGTCCGCAAAACATGAGATAACCGAGTTTTTAATAAATGACGATGTTCTTGCATAGTTTAGCCCTTTTTGACCCGGAGGAAACGGCGCTTTCCAACTTGAAGCAACACACCTTCTCCTTCCGGTACTGGGACTACAAATTCTATATCTTTTTGCGGCTCAGAATCAACCTTAACTCCCCCACCTTCAATTAATCGACGCGCCTCACTGTTAGATGAAACCGTATCAATAAGTCGAACCATTTCAATTAAAGGAAGCTTATCCTCAGAGACAGTTTTCTCAGGAATGTCATCAGGTAGTTCTTTTTTAGAAAAAACCTGCTTAAAATGCGCCTCAGCACCCTCTGCGGCCGCTTCATCATGGTAAATCGTTACCAATTCTCGGCCCAATCTCATTTTTAAATCACGAGGATTAGTTCCACTATCCATTTGAGTCCGCAATTCATCAATTTCACTCATTGATACATCTGTTGCTAGCTCAAAATAACGCAAAATCAATTCATCTGGAATCGACATTACTTTTCCATACATTTCATTTGGTTCATCATTTACACCAATATAATTTCCTTCGGATTTACCCATCTTAATCTTGCCATCCAACCCTTCTAAAATCGGCACAGTTAAAACGTTTTGCGGCTCTTGACCATACCCACGTTGCAATTCTCGACCAGCTAATAAGTTAAAAGTCTGATCAGTTCCACCAAGTTCCACATCTGCTTCTAACGCCACAGAATCATAACCCTGCATAAGTGGATACATAAATTCATGCAAAGAAATTGGCTTATTATCAGCAATTCTTTTTTGAAACATATCGCGTTCCAGCATCTGGGCCACGGTAAAATTAGCAGCTAATTTAATTACATCCGCAAAATTAAGCGGCTTAAGCCAGTCCGCATTCCAAACAACCTCAATATTATCAGTGTCCAGCACCTTTGAAACTTGCTCAATATAATGAGCAGCATTAGCTTCTAGCTCTTCTTGAGTTTTTGCCACGCGCGTATCCATCTTACCAGTCGGATCACCAATTTGACCTGTAAAATTACCAAAAAGAAGCAAAACATGGTGACCTAAATCCTGAAAAGCCTTGAGCTTACGGATTACCACCATATGACCAATATGAAGGTCTGCCCCTGAGGGATCGATACCTAATTTTATGCGAAGTTTTTTCTCTCCACGCAACTTCTTCTCAAGATCTTCGCGAACAATAACATCCACTGTTCCGCGACCAAGAAGATCAGAAATTGGATCAGACATAATAAAAAGCTTAATAATTCATTAATTTACAGGTAGAGTGTACACGACATGCCTAAAACATTCCAGATCGAAGCAACCGAGGGGCTCCGCCTAGACCACTGGCTAACCCAAAAATTCCCAGAAGAAAGCCGTAGCTACTGGCAAAAGAAGGTTAAAAACAAGGAAGTCTTAGTAAATAACAAAAAATCCAAACCTCATTATAGCCTGCGTTTAAGCGACCAAATAACCATTAATTTAAAAACCGCAACAACCAATTTAACAGGAGAAGATTTAAATCTTTCCATAATTTTTGAAGATAAAAATTACGCTATTATCGACAAACCCGCCGGCTTAGTCGTGCATCCTGGCGCTGGCCACAAAGATCACACTCTGGTTCATGGTTTAATCCATTATTTCGGACAAGACCTAAGCAATACTGGTGGAGCTGAAAGGCCCGGAATTGTGCATCGTTTAGACAAAGACACCTCAGGCCTACTTATTATTGCCAAAAACAATCAAACTCATCGGACACTCTCCAAACAATTTGAAGAAAAAACAATTGAAAAAACTTATATCGCTCTATTAGAAGGACACCTTTCTCCAGAAAAAGGCAGTATTGAAGCGCCCTTAAACCGCAACAAAATAAACCGCCAAAAAATAAGCATTTCCACTCGCGAGGGTAGCCGTTACGCCCTGAGCCACTACTTGATAAAAGAATATTTTAAAAGGCCTCTCCCCTGCTCCTTAGTTGAGATTAACATTGAAACCGGACGCACCCATCAGATCAGAGTTCATTTTGAATCTATTGGATTCCCTGTTTTAGGTGACTCAACCTACGGCCATGCAAAAGCCAACTCCGCACTTGAAAAAATTGGTCTGCACCGTCAATTCCTGCACGCCGCACGACTAAAATTCATCTCTCCAACCACCAAAAAAGAGGTGGCTTACGAAAGCGCTTTAACAGAAGAATTAAGTGAAGTTCTTAATATTCTAGGTCGTTCTTAGAAGAAACGATTCCAATATCAGAAACTCCCTTAATCTTATTCATATCACCGATAAAGTCATTTAAGTCATCGTCGTTTTTAAGGCTTATATTAAAAGTAAAAGCCAAGATTTTTCCACGTTCTTTAGATTCAATATTAAGTAAAAGTTGTTTCTTAAGATATTTTTCCATAACTCCTTGGAAAACATCATTGGAATGATTCTTAGCATCCATCTTAAAATTAAGCACATATTCAAGTTTGCGAAGACCACCAAAATTAGACTTATAAACCAAGAAAATCAATCCGCAGAGCACCAATGTGCCAAGGATTGAAATAGTAAGCTCTCCAAGACCAATACCTAAACCAGAAGCCAAGGCTAAGAACAAAAACACCACATCGCGTACATCCTTAACCGCAGTACGAAAACGAATAATAGAAAACGCACCAAAAATACCAATGGCAGCCGCAATACTGTTTTCAATCAAAACAATAATCATGGTCGTAATGGCTGTCACCAATAAAAGCGCAAAACTAAACGATTGCGAATAAGAAAAACCGCGATGAGTTTTTTTGTAGGTCCAGGCCAAAAAGAAACCAAGCAAAATTGAAATAAACAGAGCAAACAAAAACTCTATCGGGTTACCAAACGCAGCAGCTAAGGTAATATCATCTAGGAAATCCATGGAAGGAAAAAGTTAAAAGAATAATAAAATTAAAAATAATCAGGTTCACCGTATATCGCTTCGATACCGGCACAAAATTTGGAAAAAACGTCCTTTTGAAGACTGTACATATCAATAATATCATGAAACCAACGTGGCATGGCACCATTAAATTTAACCTCCAAAATCACTAATTCAGGGAAAGGCTTTATAAAATCAACATCAAAACTGCCTTTATTAGGCCCCCCAAAAGCCAAATCATGATC
>CAXCBS010000081.1:0-6550 GCA_963980845.1 uncultured Candidatus Peregrinibacteria bacterium
CCGACTGGCGGCGAGTGCCGCTTCCCCTGGTGTAGCGCAAGGCTATAAGACTTATTTTATTCAAAGCGATGACGGTCAATTACAAGAGACCCACTCTATTGCAGCGGGATTGGATTACGTGGGAGTTTCACCGATTATGTCTAATTTACGAGATTCTGGGCGGGTCAGATTTGAGGCGGCTACTGACCAGGAAGTTATTGATGCACATAAATTAACAGTAGAAAAAGAAGGCATTATTCCGGCTCTTGAATCAGCGCACGCTTTTGCCCAGGCTTTTAAGGAAACTTCCGAGGACGATTTAATTATCATCAACCAATCTGGTCGGGGTGATAAAGATATTTTTACGATAGCTGATGCTTATGATGATGAGTCATGGAAAGAATTTATTCTATCTAAAGCCAAAGACTATGAAAATTAAACTTGTTTCACATGCGGTTCTTGGTTATCCCTCGTTTGATTTGTGCCGCGAATCTGTGGCGGAAATGGCACGGGTAGGAGTAGAAATTATTGAACTGCAAATTCCTTTTTCTGATCCGGAGGCAGATGGGCCTTTTTTTACAGCGGCTCAGCAGGAGTCGGTTGAAAACGGCACAACTGTAGAACAGTGTTTTGTGTTTGCCGAGGAGGTTTGTGCTGCGCATCCCGAGGTTCAATTTGTGTTTATGACTTACTATAACATTGTTTACAAATACGGGGTTCGTGAGTTTGTAGAGCGCGCGGCTAAGATCGGTGTAAAAGGGTTTATTTTGCCAGATTTGCCGGTGGAGGAGGCTGATGAATATGTGGCAGCGTGTCACGCAAATAAGGTGGACCCGATTTTTGTGTTTACGCCAACCACTTCAGATGAACGTATGCGTAAAATTGCAACCAAAGCGAGTGGTTTTGTTTATTGTCAGGCTCGTACCGGAGTAACCGGTACACATACTAAATTTGGTCCCGATGAGGAGGCGTACATTGCGCGTTGTCGAGCAGCAACTGACTTGCCTCTTGCCATGGGTTTTGGAATTCAAACCAAGGAAGACGTGGATTTTTTGCGCGGCAAAGTAGACATTGCGATTTGTTGTACGCAGGCTGTAAAAGCGTTAGTAAAAGATGGGCCTAGCGCGATGGGCGAGTTTTTGGAGGGGTTGCGGTAAGTTTCACCATATAATATCCAGCGAAAAACGAAAAGAACACGTTTAGCCAGAAGAAAATCCAATCAGCTACGAGATAGCTGAAAATTGCGATCAAAAAGCTCCCGATGGTTAGAGCGATATTTCCGTGTTTTGTGGCTGGGCCAAGAGTGTAACCCAGGGCTATTCCTAGTAACCCAAAAATAAAAATTAAAGTGGTGTAATCTTCGAAAAAAGTCATGGCCCAAATAACTAATGCTACCCCGGAGATACTGATTATAGGGATGCCGATTTTTTTTGGAGCATTAATAAGCATTAAAAAGCTGGAGATTTGAACTAAAGCCTGCAAAATCATGAAAAATATTGGGCCACCAGCCAGATACCCGAGAAGAGCATAGATAAACATCAATAAACCACCACTAGCAAATAGCCAGTTTTTAATTGCTTTAGCTGGGTGAATTTTGGCGTTTACTGGCCAGGCTGCTCCCAAAACAAGGATAATTGCGCCGAGGATTCCGATGTAAAAGGGGTTCATAAATGTATTCTAGCGATCGTTAGAGAATGGGCACATTAGTTGCTGTTGACAATATGATGAATTTTTTTATAATTAACTCTAAAACAGAATAATTATGAAACCTTTAAATTGTCCAGGTAGTGGCGATGTCTCTGAATATGAGGCAATAAGCCGAGGAGTTTATCCTTATGCGCGGTTTGCGACGAGGATGATTTCTGGTCAGTACATGGCTTTGGAGGGGATTCATTTTAATTGTGGAGATATTTTAAGGGGAAAAGATGGGAAATTATATTTTATATTGGGAACGCCTTTTTGGCAGGGTTCTGGTGTTCCTGATGATTTAGATTTGGCATATTCAAATCATCTTAGTGATGGTAGTTATGCTTTTTATAGTGATGCTTTTGTGGGAGTTGAATGTGAAATTTCGGAAGGGAAAGTTACATTTATGCGTCAAACTCAAGGGAATTTTAGGAATTTTTTCTCATCACCATCAGGTTATGATCACTTACCGTCGATTGAGGCCGCTTTTGGTGATCCTTTTTCTAGTGTTGATTGGGAAGCTGTAATGCAGCAAGTTTCTGAGCACTATGTGATAAATTCATCTTTATTTGGTTTTAATGAAGTGGATAGAGAGGCGGTGCGGAGAAGAGGGCATCGATTAAGAGTTTTACTTCACAAAAAAGCGATGGCTAGTTGGGGTGATGATTGGCGCTCAAGACGAGCACAGGCATTGCTTTTATCTTATCCTGGTTATGAAGAGGCGCCTGTTCATGCTCATGAAATTATACAGTTGTTAGTGGAGGGCTATGGTATGCAGCGAGAAGATTTTTATGGGGATCCTGCGAGTAATTTTAATGCTGCAGGGTTTGGTTATGGTGAAAAAGCTAGGCATTTTTGTCATCCGGTGGCTAGTATTCCGGGAGCTTCTTTTGATTGACAAAAATAGCTTAATATGGTATTTATTATATCTGTATTAAACTATTATTGTATAGCCTATGGTTGGTCAATTCCCTTATCGAATGACGGCAATTCAAGAGGTGGCCGCTCAAAGAGATTTAGATGTCAACTCTCTTAATGAGGGGGATTTGGCGTTGCTGGTTCATTTGGCTAGTTTTTTTAGGGCAAAGGCAATGAAAGTGTTTCGGCCGACTATTCAAGATTCAAAAAGGTCTTACGATGAGAGGGAGGGTGATTCATATAAAACTTTGTTTGCGTTAAAAGATATTACTGATCCACAAGAGAGACATTTTGTAACCCAGAATGTTTTTAGCTTGGCGACAGTGAATGGTTGTACTGGTGGGCGTTGGGGTTGTGCCAAGCCTTGCTATTTGGCTGCTTTACAGATTAAGGATCTCAAATTATTAGAGGTGATTCCACTTGAGCAAAAGAAGCATTTTTTTGATGAAGTTTTGGGGCCCATGGATTCTGATCAGCGACAAGACTGGGTGGGTAATTTTTATATGCATGATGATAATGATCCTTTTGATGATCCAGATATCGTGGAGTTGATGGATTATCTTTATAATACTTATGGGGTTGTTACTCCTATGACAACAACAGTTCCGGCCCATGCCGAAGAAGCTTTTAAAAGGCTTGCCGGTGATGCGGCGAAGTATAATGATGTATTAATTTTGGAAGAGTTTGTAGCAGAGGTAAAAAGAGTTAGAGAGGGACTAGAGAAGTCATCTTTTTCTTCTATAGCAGACTGGGAAGCAAAATGTACTGAGGTGTCTAAGCCTTATGATGAATGGTGTGGCTTGTTAGATTCTTTAGCTTGGGATTTAAATGATTATGGTCATGAAGGAATAACACCTAGAAAATTGTGGGTGGAGCCAGAATCGGCATTAGCAGGAATAAATAGCATGATGGAGCTGGTCGGGCAGCCCTTAATTGGAATGGATGATTCTGTGACGTGGGGGCCGATACAACTTTTGATTAATGGTCTTAAGGTTAAAAAAAGAGAGGCTTTAGTTGAGGCAGGTCTTGATTTAGATTTGAAATTAACAGGAATTAGCATTGATTGTTATGATTTATTAAAAAATTTAGGATTTAAAGATAGTGATGATTTTTTGGATTTGGATAGAGCGGAATTTTTGGAGCGGGTAAAATTAGAAGTGTCTGTTTTGAAAGAAAGTTTGCAGGGGAGAGCTGATATGGGAGATTTTATAAGAGTTACTTCTCTGGATAAAACAGAAAGCCGTAATTCTGAATGGGATGAGAGTGAAGAGTTTTTATTTAAAAATTTAAAGGGTTCTGAATTTATGGTGGCTGGGAAAGTTTTTTATGATTCTAAGAAAAAGGTGGGAGGTTACGCTTTGGATTGCCATGATGGCGTGGCAATTACTGCTTTTGGAGTTTTTAATACATTAGCCGGGAAAGTGACTCGTGATTTCCCTCGTGGTCGAGTTATGGTGCCTTTTAAGGGGTTTTTAAGAGAGGAGAATGCGTTGGCTAAGGAAGGAGACTCTGTAGAAAACATTTTAGAAAATGTTGTAGTAATGCGTAGTCCACATTTTAAACATGCTCCTAAAAAAAATCCTTATAAGGAGGTTTTTATTTATGATGGTAGTCAAAGAGTTCGTAAAATTTGTTTTGATCATGAAACTTATAAGGTCATTACAGACGTGGTTGTTCAAGAAAATGTAGAATCAATGAATGATCTAACGGTTGAATATGAGAGAACTAATATTTAGTTTAAGTAGATCGCTTTGTTAGCGTTATGCTGTTCGTTGGTTACGGCGTAAATAGTTTCGCCGGTATCGAGAGTGTTTAAGAAAAACCAGTAATCGCTTGTTTGGGGGTTGATGGCTGCTTCAACAGCCGCAAGTCCGGGATTAGAGATGGCCGTGGGTGGGAAACCAGTATTTTGATAAGTGTTGTAAGGAGAGTCGATCTCAGTGTCTTCGTAAGAAACAGTTTGTTTGCCTGTGATGTAGTTAACTGTGGAACACATGCCAAGTGCCCAGTTAGCGTCATAACGTTTCCAAATAATGCCAGAGACAAGGGCCATGTCCTTATCTAAAAAAACCTCTTTTTCGATTATGGAGGCGGCAATCACGATTTCGGTAAGTGTGCGACCGCTAGATTCAATTTCAGCGAGGTTTTCATCAGTTAGAATTTTGGATTCAAAAGTGGTGATAAGTCGGGAAATAAATCCTTCAACTGTAAAAGTGTTAGGATTGATAAAATAAGTATCTGGGAAAAGGTAGCCTTCAAGAGTTTCGTAACCTTCAAATTCGCAGGTTTGAATACAGCGCGCAAATTCATCGTCTGCAATTAGTCCTTCTTCAAATAGTTTGTCGTCAATTTGAGAAGAGGTGTAGCCTTCGGGGATGGTAAATACGATTTGGCCAGCTTCGCCAGTAATAGTTTCCATGATTTCATAAGGAGTCATAGAAGGGGATAGCACAAATCGTCCGATTGGGATTTTTTGGCCAAGTTCGTTTTCGCGGATATACCAATAAAGAGCCCACTCGCTAGTCACAAGGCCTTCCTTTTCAAGGTTGGCAGCCATTTTTTGGCCGCTAGTTCCGGCTTCAATTTCAAAAATTTGAGTTGTTTCGTCAGCTGAAGATGGAGTCTCAAGCCAGTTGTCATACCAGGAGGGGACATTTTTTAGTCCGAGCAGTACTAAAACAACTACTAAAATCATCCCAATATATAGGAGTGCGTTTGATTTGCGTCTGAGAGGTCGTTTTTTTGGCATTACATTCCGGGTAAATTCATTCCCATTTGAGCCATAACGTCTTTCATGTTTACAGCGGCGACTTCTTGAGATTTTTTAAGACCTTTTTTAAGTGCGCTCAAAATAGATTCTTCTAACTTGTTCTTGTCTTTGAGTGCTTCTTCGCTGATTTCAATTTTTACTGGGTCTTGTTCGCCGTTGATGGTGATTTTAACACCTTCTTCTTCGGCTTCGATGTGAATGTTTTTAAGTTTTTTCTTGATCTCTTTAGCTTGCTTTTGAAGCTTGTACATATCTTTCATTTGTTGCATTTTTCCCATGGGAATTTGAATTTAAATTGTAAGTTACAGAGGCTCTTTAATTAATATCAAAGTTTTAAAGAGATGGCCAGGTAAGATTCTCTTGATTAGAGTCTGGTTTTTAGTTAGTATCCGTGTGCTCTTAAATTAAAAACCTTACTTATTATGGATTTTGTTCAATTAGTGGCTGAAAAAAGAGACGCAGCCCTCAAACCTAAGCATTTACGCTCAAACAGTCTTCTTCCGGCCGAATTTTATGGTCATGGAAGAGAGAACTTGTCTCTACAAATTGATTACCAAGCTTTTCGTCATGCTTATATCAAAGCTGGTGAAAGTACGGTTATTGAAATCGCAGTTGATGGGGTCAAAGACCCACTTACTGTTTTGGTTCATGATATCCAATACGAACCTGTGACCGGAAAAATGTTACATGTTGATTTTAAAAACGTCCGTATGGACGAAGAAGTTAATACTACTATTCCTCTTGAATTTGTTGGTGTTTCACCGGCTGTTAAGGACTTAAGTGGTATGCTTATGACTAATATTTCTGAACTTGAAGTTAAATGTTTACCAAAATATTTGGTTCATTCTATTGAAGTAGATATTTCTAGTTTAGAAGACTTTAATACTGTGATTCACGTTAGTGATTTAAGTATTCCTGAAAATATTGAATTAGTAACTGACCTAGAACGTAGTGTGGTTACTGTAATGGCTCCACGTGTTGAAGAAGAAGAGCCAGAAGTAGCTGCTGAAGGTGAAGAAGGTGCCGAAGGCGAGGAAGGTGCTGAGGGAGCTGAAGGCGAGGAAGGTGAAGGAAGTGAAGAAGGAGGTGACTAATCTTAGATAAATTAAAAAGGCCCTTCAATTTGAGGGGTCTTTTTTTAATGCGCATGGGGAACCCACGGTTCCCCATGCGAAACCCCTTCCTTTAAGGATGTTC
>CAXCBS010000082.1:0-6490 GCA_963980845.1 uncultured Candidatus Peregrinibacteria bacterium
GTTTTTAATAAATCTTTTTTATGTTAGATATTAATCTTTTCCGAAACAGCCCCGAGGTTGTCAAAGCCGACCTTGAAAAACGCAATATGGACACTGCTATTGTGGACAATGTTATTAAACTTGACCAAGAAAATCGACAGTTACTGCAAAAAGTAGAAGAAGCGCGCGCCCAGAAAAACGCTGCCTCAGAAAAAATATCAAAACTTGATGGTGACGAAAAAGCCGCGGCCATTGCCGAAATGAAAAAAGTAGGGGAAATCGAAAAAGAAGCCAACACCAAGCAACAAGAATTTGAGAAAAAGCTTCACGAGGAAATGGCCAACATTCCAAACATTACTCACGAAACCACTCCGGCCGGACCAGACGAAAGCGGCAACGTGGTAGTTGAGACTCATGGAACACCACGCGAATTTGATTTTGAGCCCAAGGATCATGTTGAACTAGGCGTGGACCTTGGCATCCTTAATATAGAAGACGCGGTTCGGATGTCTGGAGCTCGTTTTGCTTATCTAATGGGCGAAGCGGCCCTAATGGAATTTGCCCTGCTGCAATTTGCCATGAACAAACTAACAGCAAAAGGATTTAAACCTGTTATTCCACCAGTTTTGGTCCGCGAACAAGCCATGTATGCTACTGGGTTTTTCCCAGCTGATCGCAACCAAATCTATCATGTGAATCCCAAAACTAGCGAAGACGACACTGAAAACGATGATCTTTATTTAGTAGGAACTTCCGAAGTCCCGCTAACAATGCTACACGAAGGAAAAATACTGGATGCGGCCGAGCTGCCACTAAGGTACGCTGGTTTTTCTAGTTGTTTCCGTCGCGAGGCCGGCACTTATGGCAAAGACATGCACGGCATCATACGCGTCCACCAATTCGACAAAATCGAAATGTTCTCTTTCTGTCACCCAGACAAATCCTGGGACGAACACGAACTTATTCGCGAAACCGAAGAAGAAATCATGCGCGACTTAGGACTCCCCTACCAAGTACTAAATATCTGCTCTGGTGACATGGGCTTCCCAGCTGCCAAAAAATACGATCTTGAAGCTTGGATTCCAACCCAAGGCAAGTACCGCGAGCTCACATCCTGCTCCAACTGCACCGACTACCCAGCTCGCCGCGCTCGCATCCGCTACAAAAACCCCGAGACCGGCAAAAACGAGCACCTTCACACCTTAAATGGTACTGCTGTCGCCATCGGAAGAACCCTAGTCGCCATTATGGAAAACTACCAAGAAGCCGATGGCTCCATCAAAATTCCACCAGTACTTCACCCGTACATGAACGGAATTAAGGAAATCAAAAAATCCTAAAAAGAAACCCTGACCTGGGGTTACTCCCACAAGGTGACTAACTTGGCTTTTCGCACAATCTTGCCTTTACCTGTAAATAAAGGTATAATATATTGAAGTAAATTGGCGCGCCTAGAATCTATCTGCGCCTTAACAAGCTCTCCCATGAAAATTGTTCTCTCAACAGAATCTGTTAAAGGATACGGATTAAACCGTGTTTTCCGTTTTGCCAAAGAAGCCGGTTTTGACGGTATTGACCTGGCCATGGAAAACGGTAATTACGACTCACTCGACTCAGATTATATTAAAGAACTTTCCGACGCTCTTACCTTGCCGGTAGTTGCTATTCAAACACCAAAAGCTACCTCTAAAACCAAGATTCAAGAAGCGGTTCGCATGGCCAAAAAACTTGGCGCCCGCATTGTGGTTATTCAGCCACCTAAATTGCTGGACCGCAAACTTGTTACCTGGCTTAAAAAAGAGATCCCAAAAATCCGTCAAAAAGAGAACATTTCCATTGCTTTAGAAAACGCTCCATCCAAAACCATGTTTGGATTCTTGCCAGAGCACGCTATGAACAGCACATCTGATCTAAAAGCCTTTAAACATGTTTGTTTAGATACTTCACGCACCGCAGAGAAAAAAGAGGATTTAATCAAAATTTACAACTCACTTAAAAAATATTTAGTTCACGTTCATCTTTCGAACGTTTACAAAAACAAGCCGTACGCTCCCCCAGAAACCGGAGCACTTCCTATTGAAAGCTTCTTATCCAAACTCAAGTCAGACAAATTCAAAGGTTACATTTCTATTCGAGTAAAACCCAAGAATTTCCACGTTGGAAACGAAGACAAAATGATGGAAGATTTGAAAAGTTCACTCAAATTTTGCCGCAAATATTCAGAGGGATAATTTTTGAAAAATCGTCCTCCTGTTAATTTAGGATTGCGCCATATTTAGTAAACAATGCAATAGATTTTTACAAAACAGGTTGACATAAGGAGTGCGATGAGTAAAATAACTCTGCGCTTTTTCTGCAAAAACGAGTGCGTTAAGGAAAAAGGAAAGGGCGATTTGTTTCTCAAATTCCCTAACGTTCTCTATGACTCCAAAATCTTCTTCCAAACCTGCAAAAACAAAAAAGAAAACCGCTCCAGCCAAGGCCAAGGCCAAATCAAAAGCCAAGCCAAAGGCCACTAAAAAAATAGTTGCTCCTAAAACTCGGAGTCGCAAACTTCTGGTAACGCAAGATGATTACCCGATGCCAGATCTTATTGAAATCCAAACCGACTCATACAGATGGTTTGTTGAAGATGGCATTCGCAGTCTTCTTGAAGAAATTTCACCAATTACAGACTTCTCCGGGAAAAAACTGGAGTTACATTTCCTAGAACACTCAATTGGAGACCCGAAATACGACGCCTACGTTGCTAAACAGAAAAACCTCACCTATGAGGCGCCGCTCAAAGTACACGTTCAACTTATCAACAAAGAGACCGGAGAAATTAAAGAGCAGGATGTTTTCTTAGGAGGAATTCCTCTTATGACTCATCAAGGAACTTTTATTGTTAATGGAATTGAAAGAGTTGTAGTTAGTCAGCTTGTACGTTCACCGGGTGTTTTCTTCTCTCGGAACTCTGCTGCTCCTCAATTCTGTAATGCCAAAATCATCCCTAACCGTGGTGCTTGGCTAGAAGTTGAAACCGACAAAAAAGGGATTATTACCGTGAAAATCGATCGCAAACGCAAAATCCCTATCACTAGCTTGCTACGTGTATTTGGATATGACACTGACAAAGAAATCCTTGATTTATTCAAAGACGACATTGAAGACGAAACTATGAACTACATTCTTCTCACTCTTGAGAAAGACACTGCCAAAACCGTAGATGAAGCTTATAAATCAATTTATCGCAAAATTAGACCTGGTGACCTTGCTACTCCTGAAAACGCCAAGTCTCTTATTCAATCCATGTTTTTTGATTATCGAAAATATGACATGGGTCCAGTTGCTCGATACAAGTTAAACCGTCGTTTTGGTCTTAAAACACCAAACACTCGCAAAAATCACACTTTCCAAGTTGATGATATGGTTTTGATCCTAAAACACCTCATCAACCTAAACAATGGAAACGCGACTCCAGATGATATTGATCACCTTTCTAATCGTCGTATTCGTCCAGTTGGGGAACTTGTTCAAAACAAATTCCGCGTTGGACTACTTCGTACTGATCGTATTGCTAAGGATCGTATGACTGTGATGGATCTAGAAACCGTAACTCCAACCGAACTAATTAACTCTCGCCCAATTACAGCGGCGCTACGAGAATTTTTTGCCAGCTCACAGCTGTCACAATTTATGGACCAAACTAATCCTCTGGCCGAGTTGGCGCACAAACGTCGCTTATCTGCTATGGGACCAGGTGGTCTATCTCGTGAAAGAGCTTCGTTTGATGTTCGTGACGTGCATGCCTCACATTACGGCCGCATTTGTCCTATTGCTACTCCAGAGGGACCAAATATTGGTCTAGTTGTGCATTTGGCAACTTACGCTCGTCTGAACAAATATGGTTTTATTGAAACTCCATTCCGCGAGGTTCACCACGAAGTTATTCCAACTCTTAAAAACCTAGTTGGTTCAACTCTTGATGCTGAAGTTAAAGACTCTAAGAAAAAATCAATTGCCAAATCTGGCACTAAAATCACCGAGCCACTCGCTAAAAAAATCATCAAAGCTCTTGGCAAAAAAGACAAAGTTAAACTTGTGCCTTGTACCAGTGAAACTGTTTGTTATTTTGATGCCGAAGATGAACGTGACTTAGTTGTAGCGCAAGCCAACTCTGAAACTGACGAAAACATGCAATTTGTTACTAAGCGTGTAGCTGCTCGTAGTCATAGTGAACCCACCATGGCCCATGTGCGTGATGTGTCTCATATTGATATTGCTCCACAACAAATTATTTCTGTTACGACCTCACTTATTCCGTTCCTAGAACACGATGATAATACTCGTGCTTCTATGGGTTCAAATATGCAACGACAAGCTGTTCCACTACTTAAACCTACTTGCCCTCTAGTTGGAACTGGAATGGAAAAAATCTCTGCTGAAAACTCTGGACAAGTTATCCTCGCCGAAAGACCTGGGACTGTTCAATCAGTTGATGCTGATCAAATTACCGTTCTTTATAACAATGGTAAAAAAGTTACTTACAACTTAACTGTTTACACTCGTTCTAACCAAGCCACTTGCTACCACCAAAATGCAATTGCTGTAAAAGGTCAGAAAGTTACTAAGGGTGACTTGCTTGCCGACGGGACTTCTACTGACGAAGGTGAGCTAGCTCTCGGACAAAATCTGTTCGTAGCTTATATGAGTTGGCAAGGTTATAATTTTGAGGATGCGGTTATTATTTCTGAAAAATTAGTGAAACAAGACAAATTCAGTTCTGTTCACATTGAAACCTTTACCGTAGACATCCGCGACACCAAGCTCGGACCAGAGGTTGTAACTTGCGACATCCCTAATGTGGGTGAAGCTCGTTTAAAAGACCTCGACGAAACTGGTGTAGTTCGCATTGGAGCCACGGTTCGTGAAGGTGATATTCTTGTTGGTAAAATTACTCCCAAAGGAGAAACCGAACTTACTCCCGAAGAACGCCTACTCCGCGCTATTTTCGGTGACAAAGCTCGTGATGTAAAAGACACTTCTCTCCGCCTACCAGGTGGTGAAGGTGGTAAAGTTGTGAAAGTAGAAATTTTCAGCCGCGACAATGGCGACGAACTACCAACCGGTGTTATTCAACAACTTCGCGTCTCAGTAGCTCAAACTCGCAAAATCTCAGTAGGTGATAAAGTTGCTGGTCGTCATGGTAATAAGGGTGTTATTTCCATTATCGTTCCCCAAGAAGATATGCCTTATCTTCCTGATGGTAGCCCGGTGGACATTATCCTTAACCCACTTGGTGTTACCAGTCGTATGAATATCGGTCAGATTCTCGAAACTCACTTAGGCTGGGCTTGTCAAAAGCTGGGTGTCAAAGTTGCCACTCCCGCTCTAAACGGAGCGCCAACTAAAATTATTCACGAATATCTAACAAACGCTGGTTTGCCACTTGATGGTAAAGCACAACTTTATGATGGCCGTACTGGTGAAGCTATGGATCACAGGACTACTGTGGGCATCACCTATATTATGAAGCTAAACCATCTTGTCGAAGATAAAATCCATGCTCGTTCTGTTGGTCCTTACTCTCTTGTTACGCAACAACCACTTGGTGGTAAAGCGCAACATGGTGGACAACGTTTCGGTGAAATGGAAGTTTGGGCACTCGAAGCTTATGGAGCTGCTCACACTCTACAAGAAATGCTCACTATTAAATCTGATGATGTTTACGGACGTGCCAAAGCTTACGAATCAATCGTTAAAGGCGAACCAATCAAAAAGCCTCGCACTCCAGAATCATTCAACGTGCTTACTCGTGAACTTCAAAGTCTTTGTCTAAATGTTGAACTTATTGAACGCAACATCGATAAAAAAGAGCTTGAAGAGGAAGAAGGATACGTTGAACCAGAAGAGGATGAAACTATTGAGCTTAAACCTTCAGACACCGAAGCTCCACTAGTTGATGACAGCACCGAAGCTTCATCCAAAATTGTCTCTAAAGAGGCTTAATTCAAATTTTTACCTTAATTAATAAATATTTCTTTAACAATTCAAAAAAATGAGAAGTGTAAACAAAGTAATCTTAATCGGTAACGTAACTCGCGACCCGGAACTCCGCCAAACTCAAAGTGGACAAGCAGTTTGTACTTTTGGTCTAGCCACCAACCGTGAATGGGTCACTTCTGACAGTCGTAAAAAATCTTCAGCTGAATACCATGAAGTTGTAGCCTGGGCTCAACTAGCTGATATTTGCAGTAAGTATGTGCGCAAAGGAAAACTTCTTTATGTGGAAGGTTATCTTAAAACTCGTTCTTGGGATACTCCAGAAGGAATTCGTAAATTCAAAACCGAAGTTGTGATTCAAGACATGATCATGCTAGAAAAACGCAAAGACGGTGAAGGCTATGACGAAACTGCTTCTTATACCGACACTAGCGAAGGCTATTATGATGACAACTCTTCATCTACAGAAACTCCAGCTGAGGAAACTGTCACTGAAGAAACTGCTACCGAAGAGACTGCCACCGAA
>CAXCBS010000083.1:0-6168 GCA_963980845.1 uncultured Candidatus Peregrinibacteria bacterium
AAACGCCGCGAATCATTCGTGATTTAGTTTTTTCTTCAATTGCTTTTTGTTGTTCATCAATATCTTTTTCAGTGGCACTATCCTCGGTTATTTCGGTGGTGTCTACAATATTTCGGAGAAAAAATAGTTCCATTTTATTCCACCGAATCTCGTCTTTTAGACGTGGGATTTCTTCGCTATTACATTCTTCTTCAAACTTATTCATTAGCTCATCAAACAAGATTTCTGTCTCATCATCTAGCGCGAAAATATCATCCTGTTGGCAGCGATTGCGAGCGACAAAATCCAGCCAATAATCATTAAAATTACTACGATCAAGCAAGCTAGTTAAGAAAGGGACTGCGTTTTCTAAACAACTTTCGAGCGCGTTTTCAGCTTGCGCTGGTTGTGGCGCAATTGCCCCTCCTAGGATCATGCCTAGAATCAGAAAAGTCCAAATTGAGGAGAAGATTTTTTTCATTTATGAAGCATTTTTTATACTTTCTTTGTGCTTGGTGACCACTTCTTGGGTCTGGAGTATTAGAGTTTGATAACTTGAAAAATAGAAATTCATTTGATCCATTTCCACACGAATATCTTGGTAAAAGTTTTTGGCAGCCATTGATTTAGCATACATATTACGACTAGAGAATTTGTCTTCAATTTCATCAATTTCAGTCTGATAATTATCCATTGCCTTGCCAAAAATATCTTCGGCTGTGGCATAGCCATCATCAATTCCTTTTTCATATTGAAGGGATTTTTCAATAATATCACTTTCCACCGTAGTGTTGGTGCGAAGCAGTGGGTTTTCCTCCTCCTCATCGCTAGCTTCTTCGCCTTCTACTACATCAGGAAATTTCTCCCATTCTGTATTTGGCCAAGTGTCTTTTAAGAAATCCATAAAATTCTCTGCAAAATTATTGCGGTCAATAATATCATCTGCTGGGGGAGTCTGAATTGGCATGGCAATTGGAATAAAATTCAAACTTATTCCTGCCGCGGTCATAGATTTTTTACACACACTAGGCTCTAGCAAGTTCCCAGATAATTTACCTGGATTTAGGTTTTGCGAGGTAGTGGCATCAAGCGCTTCCACAATATAATCCACATGGCATTTCACACAATTAGAAGAAGTTTCAAACTGCGGTGATCCTAGATTTTTGAAATCCACTGTAATACAGAAAACTTCATTACAAGGAGGTTGGTGATTATCTCCCCAACCATCACCGGAGTCATCGTCATCTTCGTCATCTTCCTCACCATCATTTTCCTCGTCTCCCAAGTCTCCATCGTCATTTTCTTGCCCGTCTCCTTCGTCCCCACCGTCTCCTTCATCATCTTCGTCTTCCACTCCATCATCACCATCATTTTCATCAGCCTCAGCAAAAGCAGATTGCACATCAGAATCAGCTAAACATTCGGCGGGATTAACCTCTTCTTCGGGGTCTTCTTCTTCCTCCTCGGAAGGATCCTCAGCCTCAGGTGAATCTTCGTCGTCATCCGCTTCGGAAGGATCTTCTTCCTCATCATCCTCAATTAAATCTTCAATCGCATCTGCTACATACATAAAAGCTCCGGATCCATTGTCGTCAATATTTAATCCCAGGTCTTCTCCCGATCCAAGCGAGCTATTCTCGCCAAACAAAACATATTCAATCAACGCCAAGTCATACAAAACATCAAATCCAGAATCACTTTCATCACCATTTACAAACACTTCCTTGGCATAGGTGTTTAAAAACATTTCCTGATCTTGTTCTGCTTTTTCTAAATTATCTTCGTAATCTGATTCTAAGCGAGTTACTTCGTCCAATAAGGATTCGGTGTCATAGGTTGTATCATAAATACCGCGCAGGAGTTGATAGTTTCCACCAAAAATATTGCACAGTTCTGTGGCTGACATTTGGTTTTCATCTGCGGTTTGTTGCATGGCTGTATCGTCTGGAGTTTCTTGTACCTGTTTATAAAGGCTCATATATAAATTGTCGGCTTTTGGTTTTTTACGCGTACCAGTAAAAATTTTCTTAAAACTAAAATCCACATCAATCCCACTCTGATCAACAATTTCTTCCATTATTGAAGTGCCGTTGAATTTGTACATTTGACAGTAAAAATCATCATCAGTCTCCTCGGCCGTAGCCACACGCGTAGTAGCCAGCACCCCAGTTAGAATCAACAGAAGGAGTAAGAATTTGCCTAAATGTTTAAGAGTTTTAGGTACAGTCAGTGGTAGAAGCGTTATGAAATGTAGTAGGGTATTTTTCGACTTGCGTGCGAACTTTGGCTAGTTCGTCACGATAGCCTTCTAGGTCTTCTAAAATGCCGCCGTAAGCCTTGTGTAATTCGTAGTGGAACATTAATTCGTTATAAGCATCCACGGCCACAATCATCACCTGTTCCGCCAGTTCAATCTGTTCATAAATTAATTCTTCACGTTCTCCTTGACGCTCAATAGCCGCATCAATGCGTGACGTGGGATATTCAGCATCGTTTGGTGTCACATTAAACCAATCAAAAGCTTCGTACGGATACTTGCTCATAAAACCTTGAATCGAGTCTTTATATTTATTCAAGTTAGTCGTCCTATCCTGAAAATGATTAATATGACTATTGGCATCATCTGACAGCATAGCCGTATAAAAATCAGTGTATTTTTCAGTCATTTTGTATGACAAACACAGGGTGCTAACATTATCCTTATCACCACAAAAAAAGTCTGTATCATCCATGGTGGGTGGGGGAGTAGTTGTGGCATCACCCTCTGGCTCCATAAGTTTCTTAGTAAACTCATTCATTAAATCATTCATGTCTTTGTGGTACTTGGTGATCGCCCCGCGCAAAGTGTTGCCTTGATGGTCATAACGATCTGGACCAGTGGCTCCGGCCGAGGCTAGTGAAGGGCCAATAATCGAAACCATAAAAACACTCAAAGAAAACACCAAAAACCACATTTTAAACGGAATTTTTTTAAGATACTTAGTCATTATTTAGTGGTGCTGGTTAATTTGTTAGAAAGCTGTTTAAATCCAGCCAAAACTTGTCCAAAACTCATGTTCATTTCCCTAAGTCCATCATTAATATCTTTTAATTTATCTACTAACATATAAGAGGATTTTGCTCCGGCTGTTTCAATATTATGGCTTTGCGTCATGGCCCAAATAGTTCGCTCGCGCATAGCAATAAACTCAGTACAATTAAGAGATTCCTCGGAGGCTGTCCCAATGTCATAACCATCTGGTTTAGCGTCTTCTGCAAAAATACGTTTTCGTTCAGCATGCAGGGCATCAAATTTTTCTCTAATCTCTGCCGATACCTCTTCTACAATTTCACTATTCCATTTTTCTTCTAAAAACTTGTCCATAATAAAAACTGTCAGCTCATATTCTGCTTCGGCAATTTGGGGCATTAACTTGTCAGTACACCATTCATATTCAGCCCAAGTAATTTCTTCCTCCTCTGAATCAGTTGGGGCCTCATCCGCTAGGATCAACGTTGCTTGCGGCGGGGACTGCCACATCATTACCGACACAATCAAAAGTGCGATACTGATCAGGTTAAGCCATGAGATTTTCCACTTATAAAAAGTCATTTAGGAGGGTTATTCTGTAGAAATTATATCAGTAACTTCCACTTCATTACTAATAGAGAGTACAACTGTGTTGGCCGTATCCATAATCGCGGCGAAAATCGCGTCACCCGGCATAATATCAGCTGAGTTAGCGACCGTAGCCGGACAAGGACAAGAGGAGCAGTCATAAGTAACAATATAAATACCAGGTTCTAAGCCGTCGGTGGCATCTTCTTCTTCAATTACACTGCTTTCAATCTCTTCGTCTGAGGCGATTTCTTCTGAGGCATCGGCATCTTCTTCGGCGTCAGCATCATCAGCGTCCGCATCGGCATCTGCGTCATCTGAATCCGCTGCGTCACCATCATCTTCTGGGGTTTCGATTGGCTCTGTGCCAGCTAAAACTTCTTCGCCGTCAGTGACTCCACCATCATCAGTGTCAGCGTCATATGGGTCAGTGCCGTAAATATAAGTTTCATCATTGTTAATAAGCGTGTCGCCGTCAGAATCATCATCAGTCCGATCTAGTGGATCATCCCCAGATTCAACCTCGTCGCCATCTGAAATTCCGCCATCATCAGTGTCGTAATTATATGGATCGGTTTGATAAACATACACCTCCTCATAGTCAGACAAACCATCGCCATCAGAGTCTTGCGTATCGTAACAATTATAGAAATTAAGAACTCTAGCCGCCATCACCACAAAATCATAACGAGTCAGAGCTTCGGAGTGATACTCCGCCTCATCATCTGTAATTACATAGATTTCGCCTTCACCTAGCGTGGTGTCTATCTGTAAGTATGGAGCTAAATCTTGCGCTACTTCGAGGTAAGGGAGATACCATGGTTCGCCCACGGTCACCGCACTAATATCAATCACACCTAGAGTTTCTAAGGCTTCCAAAATAATCTTAGAACCCTCAGCGCGACTAATAGAAACATTTGGCTTAAATGGTGCCATTCCTTCCTCATTCACTTCACCCAAGTAACCAAAAATAAATCCTTGTAAGAAAGACTCCTTGGTAATTGCATAGAACCATTCGGCAGTATCTACAATGTCGTAGAACACGTTTGGTGATTCATAAGCTTCCTCTCGTGGAATAATACAAAGCACTCCCAGCAAGATCTTAGTAAACTCGGCCCTAGTAATAAATTGCTCTGGATAGAAATAAAGATCGCCATCCACTTCATAGCCTTGAATAATCCCTAGTTCGTGCAAGTTCATAATATCGTCGTAGTATTCATCGCTAGAATCTAAGTCCACAAATATAGCTGCGTCGGCGACGAGCGGATCAGTGTCGCCACGCGCTTCTTCGTAATCCGTGAGTCCGTCGTTGTCAGTGTCATCATTTGTAAGGCTGGTGCCTAGTTCGGCTTCTTCGGCGTTTGTTAGTCCGTCGTTGTCCAAATCTTCGTCTCCGTCCGAAGCGTCATAAGGATTTAAGCCAGATTGAAGTTCCGTGATGTCATCAATTCCATCGCCGTCAGTATCATTTTCGTCCGCAGAGCTGTTCTGGTCATTTTCGCTGTTTTCTGAACCCTCAGAATCCGCAGCAGAATCAGCAGAATCGTCGTTTTCGCTTTCTAAGCCAAGTTCGGAAGCGTCGGCTTCGTTTAACTCACTTGCGTCGCCAGAGGAGGCTCGTGGTGCAATATAAATTTCAAGCCAGTCAACCTCGCCTTCGCCCAAGGTAATTACAATTGGCTGCGCTCCTTCTAGGTCTGCTTCTTCGTTAATTGAGCCAAGTTCGAGCACATCCAGCGTCAAATCATTCAAGCGATAGATATTTCCATCCGTATCAATTACTGCCCATCGTTGATCCGTTTCATCAATCAACATCACACCACCGGTAAACAGCGGCTCGTTAGCTGGGATTTGTTCTAGCGTTAGATTATCTGGCACGCCCACGTCCTTAACATGCACACCTACCATGTCTGAGGTAGCACTCACATCGTACGTGATAGTTTCATCATCAATTTGAACATCTACGTTTGAATCCGGAACAATAAAAATATAAAGCAATCTTTCTTCGGTATCGGAATCAATCAGTGCCACACGAGTAGGCCAGGGGAGTTCTGCACTATCCACTTCTACTTCCACGGAATCATCCAAAATCGTAAGTTCACCAGTTTCAGAATCAACTTCTGCAATTGCCTCATAAAGAGAGTTATATATCACCCAGGCTTCGGATAGTTCTAAGTCATCTACAGTAAATTCAGCGTCTTCGTCCGTGTAGTACTTGCTGTTAGAGTCGGCGGTTGGAGTTATAATTAGTTCGTAAACACCATCTCGTTCCCGCGCAATTACCACCGGAATATCAGAATCTTCGGGATCAATAGATCCAGTTACACTTCCAGACCGACCAGAAGAAACACTCAAGCTCACATCCGGAACATAGACCTCTACCGCCACATTAGCTCCCGCCATATTGCCCGCCTCATCTGTGACCCATAGTTTGTAGTAACGAGTGTCTAGATCTTCAAAAGGTCCAATTGTCATGGTTGGGTCGCTCCAGTCATTAGTGCGGTAGCCATCACCATCTAGATCTGTTAATGGGTCATCATCGGCATAATAATCAGCATCGTTTTCTGTGTCGCCATCACCGTCAGAGTCGG
>CAXCBS010000084.1:0-6005 GCA_963980845.1 uncultured Candidatus Peregrinibacteria bacterium
AGGAATTTCGCTACCTTAGGACCGTTATAGTTACGGCCGCCGTTCACCAGGGCTTAATTTCAGAGCTTCGACCGAAGTCTAACCCCTCCACGTGACCTTCTGGCACTGGGCAGGCGTCAGCCCCTATACATCGTCTTACGACTTAGCAGAGACCTGTGTTTTTGGTAAACAGTTGCATGAGCTCTTTCGCTGCGGCCAACCAGATTTTATAAAAAAAAAGGTTGGCAGGCCTTATCCCGAAGTTACGGCCGCTGTTTTGCCGAGTTCCTTAGCGATGGTTATTCCGATCACCTTAGTATTCTCTACCCACCTACCAGAGTTGGTTTACGGTACGGAAACGTGTGTTTCTCGCTTCGAGGATTTTCTTGTCCGCTGAAGTAAGGAGAATTAATTTCCAAAGGAAATCTTTTCATAACTCCTCGCGCTTCCCGAAGGAATTCTCACTGATTTACATATGAGAATATACGCTTAAAGCTTGAACGTGAATTCATTAACACGCTCTCCTTGTCCTGCGGCGTCCCCCCTAAGCTAGCGCCACCTTCTGCTTACTAGAGAGCTCAGAAAACTTCCGAAGAAGTTAAAATCGCAAACTAGGGCATCCAGTTTTGCTTGGGCGAAACACCCGTTGTACAGGAATATTAACCTGTTGTCCATCGGCTACCCCTTTCGGGTTCACCTTAGGACCGACTAACCCCAAGTCGATTAACGTGGCTTGGGAAACCTTGGGTATTCGGTGACCAAGTTTTTCACTTGGTTGACGTTACTTATGCCAACATTTTCACTTCCCAACGCTCCACCAGACCTTACAGTCTGACTTCAACGCAGATGGGAACGCTCCTCTACCATTCATATAAATATAAATCCGTGTCTTCGGTTAAAAATTTGAGCCCCGTTAGATTTTCGGCGCCGGATCCCGTCAAAAGACAATAGACCAGTGAGCTGTTACGCACTCTTTAAAGGGTGGCTGCTTCTAAGCCAACCTCCTGGTTGTCTGAGGAATCTGACATCCTTTACCACTAAATTTTTATTAGGGACCTTAGACGACGGTCTGGGCTGTTTCCCTTTCGACTATGGCACTTAGCTGTCATAGTCTGACTCCTGTGAAATACACAGTGGTATTCGAAGTTTATCTAGGTTTGGTAGACTTATTTCGCCCCCTAGCCTAAACAGAGCTCTACCCCCACTGCTTAACGCACAAGGCTAGCCCTAAAGCTATTTCGAGGAGAACCAGCTATCTCCAGGTTCGATAGGAATTTCTCCGCTACCCACAACTCATCCCACCATCTTGCAACATAGTTGGGTTCGGCCCTCCAGTTACTGTTAGGTAACCTTCAGCCTGGCCATGGGTGGCTCACCTGGTTTCGGGTCTAGTGCATGAGACAATAAATCGCCGGTTAAGACTCGCTTTCGCTATGGCTTCGGGTAAATCTCCCTTAACCTGCCCCATACAGCTAACTCGTTGGCCCGTTCTACAAAAAGTACGCAGTCACATCCGAAGATGCTCCTACTCCTTTCAAGCAAAGAGTTTCAGAGACTATTTCATCCCCCTTTCCGGGGTGCTTTTCACCTTTCCCTCGCGGTACTAGTTCACTATTGATCTCAGAGTCTATTTAGCCTTGGATGGTGGTCCACCCAGGTTCAAGCCGGATTTCTCGTGTCCGACCCTACTTAGGAACTTGTCCAACTAAAGTACATTATTTTCATCGACGGGGCTATTACCCTCTATGGCGGCCCTTTCCAGGGACCTTTGACTAACAATGCACCAAATTGCCAACATTACCAACTGTTGGAAGACAAGCCCTACAACACCCCACTGGAAACGGTTGGTACCTATCACGCCAGTAAGGTTTGGGCTGTTCCCTGTTCGCTCGCCACTACTAAGGGAATCTCTAATTGATTTCTTTTCCACAGGTACTTAGATGTTTCAGTTCCCTGTGTGTCCGTCCTAATAAAAGGACAACTCCGCATAACCGGAGCTGGGTTCCCCCATTCGGAAATTTCCGGGTCAAAGTTTGCTTAGCAACTCGCCGAAACTTATCGCAGCTAGCCACGTCCTTCATAGGAACTCTGAGTCGAGGCATCCACTCTATGCTTTTTTTACAACTTGATTTGTAACGTACAACCTTTAACGTGCAATTCTTGATAATTGTGAAATTGTAATTGCTAATTATTTGGTTATATATGCCTAGTTTTCAATGATCGTCGTAATCTTTCCGAGAAAAGAAAAAGGGTGAGCCCTCTGGCACACCCTTCAAGTCAACTTTCTAGACTTCGCATCACGGCGAGAGCCGAGTTGAACTAAAGGGTATGTAAGAAGTGTTTTGAACCATTTAACAGGTTAAATGTGCAGGCTTCCTTATCTGAACGCCATCCGAGTATAAGGAGGGGCCATCTAAAAGTCAACCCTTTTTTATGAAACTGTCAATTAAAAGTTAAACATGCCCAAAATAACGGCCCAAATTAACAAAAAACCAGGTTTGAAGCGTTCCAGTCGCCCACGCAATTCCACCAAAAAACATCACCACTCCCAAAATCAAAAAAAGTGTATAAGTCCCCCCACTGCCCAAATACTGCTCAGCAAAGCCAACATCGCCAGTTGCGTTATGCACTTTTTCACGAAAAACAATTAACAAAAATCCACCAATAGTGATTAACATTCCAGTAATAAACATTATAATTTTGAGATTAAGTAATTCTATTAAATCAGAATCCCGCCGCTAAATAAACAACCCTACTATTGACGAATTGCAGTTAAATGATACAATAACCCCCACGTTTAATCCACCCACCCTATGAGACAATCAAATGGCCCAAGCCATAATTTAGAAGACATTCAGCTTCAATCCAGAGTTCAAGAGGCTCTTACTCAAATGATGCTCGGTTTTACAACCGCTTATAAGTCTTTTAATGAAAAAGAATTCAAAGTTGCTAATGTCAAAGAACCTGGCAATGGATATTTAGCTAGTGCTATTACCGTTGCCTTGCGTGAAGCTCTTCCTGATCATGAAGTCTGCCTAGCCATGTTAGTGGTAAGCAGAAACAAAATTCCTAATCGAAAAATTCAAAAAGCACTCCGAGGGAAATTCCCAAACGGAATCCCAGGATTAGAATCTCCTCAATTTGCTTTTCAAGCCGTAATTGACGAAAAACTAGTAGTAGATGTCAGTTGCGATGGTGTTGAACTCTACCCGATAGAAGAAACTTCTGATCATTTCCCAAACACAGTACTACGTTTTATGGGAGACGATGAGGACCATGCTTCATTGCAAGGTTTATTAGGTCAAGATCATGGGACTTTTGACCGTCTAACAATTGATGCTTTGGGCCCGGAAAGCCCAGCATTTGTATTTAAGGAAGGAGAAAGCGATGATCCACATGTTGATCGTTGCGCACAACTTCTTCCAAGATTTGAAGGAATGACACAAACAATACTCGATCATATGAGAGAAGCCCTAAGTGCACCTCGAGTTAAAAGTGTTGATGATTTTGAAGACAGCTTTCGTTTATCAACATTACCTAGCGCTCTGCCTCCCGGAGATCAAACTGGGAACAACGCCGCTGCTTTTGATGCATTTATCCCAACACCTTCAAGCAAAGACATCGAGCAAGAACAACGAAAATGGAAAGATTCAATACGACTTAAAAGAACTACCGTCAGCCTACCTGAAACTGAAGATTACGCTATTCACGGACTTAATAAACCAACAACCGTGCATAGAGCATTAGAGTACTTCATCGGAGCCTTAAGGCCTTTGCCACACACTGACCGTCGTACTGAATTCAGAGATTTCGCCAAAAATGTAATGGGCCGCATCATGGATGAAGTTCCACGCACTCACGGCAAACTCATGCCACAAACCACAAAATGGCTCATGCAAGAAGTTTTCTACATGATCTTGGTGCCCCAGGGAGACAGCTATACAATTAACGAAACACGCCTTAATGAAGTAGTTGCCATTCTTACTGAAATAACAAAAGATTGGCCTTTAGTGGTCGAACTTACTGATTCAGAGCCTATGACTATGCTTGGTAACGGCGATCCTGCTAACGTTCCGACTCAACCCGTGGGTCAAAACCGCTCCCAAGTAGCAACCGAATCCTCATACGGATAACTCGAGGGCAAGAAACGCTTCCCGTACTCCCCTTTTGCTTTTAATTCCGTTTTAATTTCAGCCACCCTCGTAAAATACTCCTCCTTAGAATAAGGTTTATTTAAGATGTGGTATTTTTTTCTAACTAAACTCGTACAACCAAAACAATGCTTACAATACGAACAGAACTCCGAGTATTCCAAATCCTGCGACTCCACGCACATATAACAAAAATTGCAGTTATACAGCTTGTAACAACTACTAATCTCGTAACAAAGCTCTGAATGTTCCAAAACAAAAATATCATAACAATCCTTAAGATCCGCCACCTCCGACACATATCCCACATCCTGACATTCAACTACATCAAATCCTGCAAATACATTTTGAGAATTATGAATGTAATCCCCCACACAATTCTCGGAATTAATAATCTGACCAAACATATGCGGTGCCGTTAATTTAACTTGCTCAAACCCCTGCTTAATCTGTTCTAGAGATAAATTACGTACTTTTTCATGATATTCGTCTTCTGAATAAGGCTTATTAAAAATATGAAACTTTTTCTGCCGCAATCCCGCACACCCAATGCAATCCGAACAACCCTTCAAATCATAACCATGTCGGCAGTCGCGACAACTCTCTGAATCCTGCAAAAAATCACAGTTATAGCAGTTTTTAAGATTCACGCCCTGATAACAAAGCTCACATCCAAAAATATGATCCGAGTCAACGCAATCATCATTGTTATAAACATCACGACCATGCATGCAGTCCTCGTTACGAACCGCATTCATAATTAAATAGCAATTCTTGCACTGATCGGTCGCAAAAGTATATTCACTGTTCTCACATTTAAGCTGCAACATCCCCAGGCGCGGCCCTTCTAGTTGAAGCTTTAAAAGTTCAGCGAAAAAATCCATACATTCAGTCTAACATAAAAAATCTGAATCCCATTCTGGGGCATCAAATAAAGAATCTAGACGTCCTCTTAAAGGGGCGACCATAACGCGCGCATCTTCTCCCTCCTCATCAGAAAGACCCACTAAACATGATAACTCAAGTGAATCTACACTCACATGCTCACCAGAAACACGGACCGGCTGGCCTTCTTGCCAAAGACGATCCGGCAAAACTGTTTCCGAAGAAATCTCGGCATCATAATCATCAACTCGGGCATGGAGCCCAAGAAAAAGTCCTGGAACAAAATTCATATATTGGGTGGATAGATGGAAAACTGGTGGAGCTGAAGGGATTCGAACCCTTGACCCCCTGGTTGCAAACCAGGTGCTCTGGCCAACTGAGCTACAGCCCCGTAATCGGAATGAACAAAGGGACAAGATCGCATAGCGATCGATTCGAAGCGAGAAGAGCGGAGGGAGCTAGCTCACTCAAGCGATTCAAGCTGAGAAATCATAAACGGCGAAGCCGTTTGTCCCGAGTTTTCAATTATAGTGGAGGCGCGCCTAGTCTCCGTAAGGAGAGGCTACGGCCTCGAACTTAAGTGGTGGGCGAAGGAGGACTTGAACCTCCGACCTCAACATTATCAGTGTTGCGCTCTAACCAGCTGAGCTACTCGCCCTGAGTAGCAACCTGTCATCAGGCAGCGGCGTTATTTTAGATAAACCAAACCCCAAAGTCAACGAAAAAAGAGGCCAATACTTTGGCCTCCTTATATTTTCCCTGATATCCTGATTGCAAAGGAGAATCTCGATCCTCATTAGGGTCCCCCAAATAAATGGAGGCTCGACCTAAGAGAAAGAAGTTTCTCTCTAAAAAGAGGTGGTCCATCCGCAGGTTCTCCTACGGATACCTTGTTACGACTTAGTGCCAATCAGAGGTTTCACCTTAGGACCCTCTATTATCGAAGGTACTTCGGGCGCCCCCTCCTTTCATCACTTGACGGGCGGTGAG
>CAXCBS010000085.1:0-5978 GCA_963980845.1 uncultured Candidatus Peregrinibacteria bacterium
CTGTTAAACCATCATTATCACTATCCGCAGAAGCCGCATTTGTTCCCATTCTAAGCTCTTCAATGTCACTTATCCCATCATCATCACTATCGGCGCTAAGCAAATCTGTTCCAAGCAATAATTCATCACCGTCCGTGAGACCATCGCCATCACTATCTGCCTCTACATCCAAAACATCTGTTGTGCCAAAATACAAAATTTCTAATGTATCTGGGATTTTATCATCATCCTCATCTTCAGTTACTTTTTCGTAAGCATCTTCTTCTATAACCTCTTCGCGAGTTACAACTTCTTCACCAGAAAAATTTTCTTGAATAATTACAACCTCGGCTATTTCTTCGGTCATTTCAACTTCAAATTCTGGTTCTTCGTTAGCTGAACCAAACAAAGTATCTAGCAACCCGCCCTCGTCCTCTTCCTCTTCTAGAACAACCTCCTCCGTTGGATCATAAACTGGATATTCTTCGGAAACCTCTTCCATTAATTCTTCTTCTGTTGTTTCTTCAATTACCACTACTTCTTCGGGAGTTTCTTCGGAAACTTCTTCGGAAGGATTTTCAGCAGAATCATTTCCAAAATCATAAACCAAAGAAGAGCTTGAACCTCCTCCACCACCGCCACCGCCATACAAAATAGCTACTGACTCTTCTGTAGAAGTCACCGTATATGTAATCACTGCACTTGCACTATCAGACTCATTGGCAGCCAAATCTTTTACCGTAAAAGAAGTAACAATATTAATCCCTTCACTCAAAACTGCTACATACTCCCAAGTAGTTGCCGCATCAGCCGATACAACTTCAACATCATTCAAGTAAACAGCTGATCCAGCCTCTTTTGTACCAGTAATTGTAAATGAATAAGTTGAAGTAGTCCCAGAAGCACTAGATTGCGACGTAATAGTTGGAGCATCAGGAGCAACTGTATCTAAAACAATACTTAAAAGCGTTACCGAAGACTCGTTAGCCAAAGCATCTTTCGAGCTAAAGCTAAAAGAATTAGAACCTTCGTTCAAAGTTATAGCCGAGCTCCAAGTTGTTAATCCATCTAAGGCCACCACTTGCACACCATCTTCCCAAACACTTGAATTAGCCTCTTTTGTACCAGTAAAGGTATAAGAAGCATTTGCAGTATTAGACGTAGAAGAAGTAATCACCGGAACACTTGGGGCATCAGCATCTTGAGTGTAAGTAACAACGTGAACAGCAGGGCTCGATCCATTTAAGAGGGCATCAACCGCTGTAAAAGAATAATTATTTACACCAATTGCCAAAGTCACTTCATAGGCCCAACTTGTCGCAGCGTCCGCAGACACCACTTCAATATCATTATTTTCAATACTAGATCCTGCTTCTTTTGTACCGGTAATTGTATGAGCTTTAGTTTCAGTTGCAGCTGTTACACTAGTTGAAGAAGTCATCCCCGGAGCATCTGGAGCGGTTGTATCCAATGTAATACTTGTCAAAGTAGCCGAAGACTCGTTAGCTAAAGCATCTTTCGAAGTAAAACTAAAAGCATTAGCCCCTTCAATTAAGGTCACCCCTGAACTCCAAGTTGTTAATCCATCCAAAGCCACTACTTGCACACCATCTTCCCAAACACTAGAACTTGCTTCTTTTGTACCAGTAAAAGTATAAGAAGCCGTCACAGTATCAACAATCGAAGAGGTTATAAGTGGCGCTGTTGGCGCATCATCATCTTGCGTATAATTAACTGTATGCGCGGTTGCCCCTGATTCATTTAAAAGGGCATCAACCGCTGTAAAAGAATAAACATTATCACCCACTCCCAATGTCACTTCATATTCCCATGTTGTCGAAGCATCCGCAGACACCACTTCAACATCATTATTTTCAATACTAGATCCTGTTTCTTTTGTCCCGGTAATTGTATGAGATTTTGTAACCGTAGTATCTATCACACTAGTAGACGAGGTTATAACAGGATCAGTCGGAGCTATCGTATCCAACGTAATATTAACCACCAAAGTTGAAGACTCATTTGGTTCATAATCTTTCGACGTAAAGCTAAAAGCATTCACTCCCTCGCTCAATGTTACTCCTGAACTCCAACCTGTACTAGAATCTATGGCCACCATTTGTACACCATCCTCCCAAATAGAAGAATATGCTTCCTTAGTACCAGTAAAGGTATAAGAAGCTGTTGCCGTATCCGCAAGCGATGAAGTTACAACTGGAGTTGTTGGCGGGGTTGCGTCAGTACTTATTACAGCCGTACTACTAAGCTCAGAAGAATTATTACTAGCGTCAGTCGCAATCACGGTAAAAAGTTCACCACTTGTTCCTGCAAAATCCATATAAACCGCAAAAACTCCACTAGCAACAACTGCAGACCCTTCATAAACCGTGGAACTAGTTCCATCCGCTCGGCTATACACATCAATAGTTACACCATCTGCAAAATTAGTTGTCCCACTAACCTCAGTCGTTGTTGACGTCACAATAGATGTCCCTCCAATAGCCATTGCCCCCGGTGTTTCAATATCAACAGCCATCCCATTATCATGGAAATTATTTCCTCTCCACATATCCCCAGTTGTTGCGGCACCTCTACTAACACCCGCCCCACAATTAGCAATTTCATTTCCTTCACCAACAGTTGTTGAACCAATTGTCATGTTTTGACCAGAACCAGTAATCCCATTTCCAAACCCAAAATCTTCAGTCCCATTAATACCAGTCCCAATATAATTCCCTTTTACAGTCACATAATTCAACTCATCGTTATTACGAGTAGTCTTAATCCCATTACCACCATCCCCTGCAAGAACATTAAATCCTGCTGAAATAGTATTTCCAACAACAGTATTTAACACATTAAAAATATGAATCGCTCCCAAGGTATTTTCCAAAACTCCGTCTCCGGCTTTGTTGGTCCCAATAGAAGAAGAATAAATCACATTTCCATCACCTCCTTCTCCTAAGGTAATTCCATACTCTGTATTTCCAGAAATTACATTTGTAATAGAAGCGCTACTTGAGTCTCCAACAATAATTCCACTACTTACTAAATTAAATGCTTCAATCCCATTACCACCATTACCCACCGCCGCATCTCCAGCTAAGTTAGTTCCAATCAAATTTCCATTAATTGTGCCGGTAGTGGAACCTCCCGACAGTTGGATCCCATTATCAGTATTCCCAGAAATCACATTAAAACCAGCAGTCAAACTCCCAGCCCCTATGGCAGTAAAAGGTTTATCAATAAAAATCCCATCACCACCATTAGCAATCGCGGTAGTACCTGTAGCATTTAATCCGATAATCGAAGAGTACACATTAACTGTTGATCCTGCAGATTGATGAAGCCCTAATCCGTAATTAGTATTACCTGAGATCTGGTTTGTAGGAGTAGTTGCCAGCGCATTACCCACAGTTAATATTGGCGTGCCATTTTCAATCCAAAGGCCATGGTCATTAGCTACTGCACCTGTCCCCGCAGCATTGGTTCCAATTCTATTACCATTTACTGTTATCGTACTACCATTTGCGCCTCCCAAATAAATCCCCTGACCCGTATTCCCAGAAATAATATTATAAGTGCTTGGGGTTGCGCTGTCTTCGCCAATTACAACATCATATACCCCTGAGCCAATAATAATACCAATACCATTAGCTACTGCTGAAACACCATCCGCAGCTAACCCAATATAATTATTTTTAATATCCCAAGTATTAGCACCACTCACTAAATTAATCCCCCAAGTATTACCAGATATAACATTTCTTTCACCAGCAGTATCTCCACCAATAACACAAGTAGCAGCGCTACAATCAGCGCTAACCTCTATAGCCACTCCATTGCCTACAGCGGCTGTCCCAGCTGCATTTGTCCCCATATAATTACCACTAATCGTGACACTACTATCAGTCGGCCATGTCCCATCAACACCAAGTGCACCAAGCCCCCAAGGAGCTCCGGCAAAATAATTTCTTTCCGACGCTTCATCTCCACCAATAACTACATTTTTAGCTCCTCCTCCAGTTAACCGAAGACCAACAGTGTTTCCTAAATCTGTTAGACCATCCGCTCCAAGTCCAACATAATTACCAGTAAACAAAATCGTCCCCGTATGGGTTCCATTTAGAACAAGTGAATAAGTCCAGCCACCAGAAGTAGCAATCACATTATCTTTAATCGTTAGTGTCCCCAAATCCGCGGACCCCACATATATACCATAAGAAGCATCCGTCGTGACCCCATCCGATTCCACTCCAATATAATTATTTTCAACAGTAGTATCAGCAGATCTAGCAGTAATAAAATAAGTAACGGAACTAGTTCCTTTTAAGAAAATATTTCTATCCGTAACATCAGAACCTCCAGCTACATTATCTGCTCCACCCTCCGCAAAATTAATATTACATCCATTATCAAATGTGAATCCTTTTACAGTAATATTCTGTGAACCACTCGGAGCAACTAAAAACGCGTAAGAAGCGTCACAATCCATAGTTATTTCTCCATTCCCATCAAGTATTACTCCCTCAGCTGAAACATACCAAGGCCAAGTAGACCCCAGAGTAATAGTCCCAGACCCAGTACTAAAAGTAATCGTATCCGACTCAGAATTATTATTTGAAACACAAGAAGCTTCTCTAAAAGTAGTATCTCCATCTCCATTTGCTAAGTCAGCTTCCGTAATACTATTACAATCCACACCACCGCCCGCATCAATATCATCATCCAAAACTTCTACATCCAAACTAGCCGCCGAAGCAGTAGAAACAAGTAAGGTCGAAAAAATTATTGATAAAAATAATAAAAAAGTTTTTTTCATAATTAATTTTGATTTTGATAACGTTTTTTATTCATGTGAGCAATTAACCCAAAAACAAACAACAACAAAACCACTCCAAGAGCAGCTCCAATCACTTTCATTCTGGAGTTAGTATCTGCCTCTACAATTTCAACAATTCCACCAGAGACCACGAAATCAACTCCCACGACCGAGGTGTAAATATTTTTAACCAAATCAATTCCTTGAACTTTCACATTATGATCTCCTTCTGGCAAAGTCATTGGCGCCAGAATCACAAACTCCCCGCTCTCATCATCAACATCCATAATCATCGAAGAAGCAAACAACTCACTAGCCCACATCGTCTGCACCTCATAATCACGTGGGGCGCGTCCATATAAAAGTGGGCGTTTGTTTTCAATAGTTAAAAGCTCTGTTTTAACTAAGTCAATTTCCTGGCTATCTAATTGATAAGGCTCAACCTCATCAACTGCGGCAGTATTATCCACTTCAATCACGTAAGGCAAAGTTTCACCTTGTAGCTCTCCATTTTCATCATAAACCCGGACCATCACACTAAACTCACCATTTGGAAGTTCTTTTTCTAACAAAAACTTACCTTTCCCATCGGTTTCAATTTCTTCTTCATAAACTTTGGTTGGAACTTCGGCAAACAAATTAGCAAACAACAGTTGTCCTACAGACGCAAATCCGCTTGGCACTTCCCAATCACGCGGCAAGAAATAAACCTTCACCTTTGAATTAGGAGCCGCCACACCAGTAACTAAGGCCTTGTCAGCAAATATTGCTCCGCCCTTAATATTAGAAAGACGTGGTTTATAAATTTCATCTTGGTTCTTAGTTTCCTCTCGTGGATTAGTTAAATACATATTAACTTCCTCACCGTCGGTGAGGCCATCACCGTCCGTATCTGGATTATTTGGGTCTGTGCCACGATTCATTTCCACCCAATCAGAAAGCCCATCGCCATCTGTATCACGCATGCGAATATTTAATTTAAAGCTGCGATCAATTGTTTCAAAATATTGCGCTTCATCATAATCAACTTCCGTCATACCAAATTCTTCTTCCCAGGCGTCCGCTGCGCCATCATTGTCATCATCAGTAACTCCAATTGAAGCATCGCTAGCCCCACCAGACCCTCCACCATAATATATTTCTACAAAATCTGAGAACCCATCGCCATCACTATCAT
>CAXCBS010000086.1:0-5946 GCA_963980845.1 uncultured Candidatus Peregrinibacteria bacterium
GATTTTGATAAGCATTTGTGGGGAGTGGTGATTGCGGCAACTATGATTGTGGTTGTGAGTTTTCTGGATGATCGATTTGGTCTTAACCCTATTTTAAGGCTTGGGGTGCAGCTCTTGGCCGCTATTACTGTGATTTTGGCGGGAGTGGGAATTACTTCTGTTACGAACCCGATGGGAGGCTTGATTTACCTTGATACTTACGAGATTCCGATAGCGATTGGCGATGCGATTTATAATTTTACGGTGCTAGCGGATTTGTTTACGATTTTGTGGATTATATTGCTAATGAATACGCTTAATTGGATGGATGGAATTCCGGGAATTGTGAGTGGACTGACTGCGATTGGATCAGTGGTGATGTTTGTTTTAGCGATTCGACCGAATTTTCATTATATTGACCAGGCGGATGTGGCGCTACTGGCCGTTATTCTGGCGGGGACAGCGTTGGCATTTTGGTTGTTTGATTTTACGCCGGCTAAGATTTTGATGGGGGATACGGGTAGTATGTTTTTGGGGTTTATGTTGGCCACGCTGGCTATTTTTTCAGGAGGAAAGATTGCGACGGCGCTCTTAATTGTGGGATTCCCGATTCTTGATGCTTTGTGGGTAATTGGGCGTCGAATTTATCAAAAAAAGTCGCCTTTTAGGGGTGATCTCCGTCATATTCATCATCGACTTATGAAAGCCGGTTTTTCTAAGAGGCAGGCTGTGTTTTTCATATATACGGTTTCAGTGATTTTTGGAGGGACAGCACTTTTCTTGGGTTCTGCTCAAAAACTGATTGCTCTTTCGGTAATGCTGGTGCTTATGGTAATTTTGGGTGGATTGGTGGTTATGAAAGGCCGCTCACATAAAACTTAACTTCTCCTTATGAATGTTCTTATAAAAGATCTTGGTAACCATGTTGATCAAGAGGTTACTATCCGTGGTTGGATGTTTAACAAACGTGGCAGTGGTAAAATTGCTTTTCTTCAGTTACGTGATGGTAGTGGAATGACGCAGGGCGTGGTAACTGAACCAGAATTGCTGGAGACCGTGGAAAAGATGACCATGGAAACTTCTTGTAAAATCACGGGGACAGTTTCGCAGCATCCCAAAAAAGATGATGTTTTTGAACTGCAAGTAACAGGTGTAGAAATTGTTCATATTCCAGAAGAGGAATATCCGATTTCTAAAAAAGAGCACGGCCCAGATTTCTTGCTTGATCATCGTCATTTATGGCTTAGATCTAAGAGACAGTGGGCAATTCAACGCGTGCGAGATTGCGTGATTGCCGCGGTTTATGATTATTTCCATGAGAATGGATTTATCAAAATCGATACCCCTATTTTGACGCCAAATGCCTGTGAAGGGGCTACAACTTTGTTTGAGCTGGATTATTTTGAAGATGATAAGGTTTTCTTAAGTCAGTCTGGGCAGTTGTATCTGGAGGCGGCGATTATGTCTGTGGGTCGGGGATTTGATTTTGGTCCTACTTTTCGGGCAGAAAAGAGCAAAACTAAACGTCATTTAACTGAGTTTTGGATGATGGATGCCGAAGCGGCTTTTGTGGAACATGATGAGAATATGGAAATTCAAGAAAACATGGTGGTGTTTATTGTGGAGCGTTGTCTTGAGCGTTGTAAGAAAGAACTCGAAATTCTAGAACGCGACTTAGAGCCTCTTACAAAAATTAAAGCGCCATTTAAGCGTTTAACTTACACTGAGGCAATCGAAAACCTTCAATCTAAGGGTTCTGACATTAAGTTTGGTGAAGACCTTGGAAATGACGATGAAGTAACTCTCACTCAAGATAGTGATGTGCCGGTTTTTATTCATAAATGGCCACGCGCAATCAAGCCTTTTTATATGAAAATTGACCCGGAGAACCCAGAATTAGTTCTTAATAATGATTTGATTGGAACTGAAGGGTCGGGTGAGTTAATTGGTGGATCCCAGCGTGAAGATTCTTATGAGATCTTGAAAAAAGCAATCGAAGAAGAAGACATGGAAGGACCGGAATATCAGTGGTATCTCGACTTACGCAAATACGGATCTGTCCCACATAGTGGATTTGGTCTGGGATTAGAGCGTATGGTGCGGTTTGTATGTGGAATTGAACACATCCGTGAAACTATTCCATTCCCAAGAATGTTAACTCGATTTAGACCATAGAATAGGCTATAGTGACTTCCCTTAAAGTGTTTTTATGAAAGGAGATATTGTTGCTGATATCAAAAATAGGCTTAATATTGAGCAGGTGGTAACCCCATATGTTCAGCTTAAAAGAGTGGGGCGAAGTCTAAAAGCTTGTTGTCCATTTCATCAGGAGAAAACTCCTAGTTTTGTGGTTAGCCCAGAGCGTCAATTAGCGTATTGTTTTGGCTGCAATAAGGGGGGAGATATGTTTACGTTTATTCAAGAGATTGAAGGAGTGGATTTTAAGGGGTCGATCGAGTTTTTGGCAGATAAGGCCGGCCTAGATATGGCTGATTATGAAATGGCAGCTCCGGTTTCTAAGGAGGTCAAAGATCACAAGCAAACTTTGTACGAAGTTAATGGCGAAACAAGCAAGTTTTATCAGGATTTATTACGTTCTACAAAAGAGGGAAAAAAATCACTTCAATATTTAGAAAATCGTGGTTTTACAGCCGGAACAATTGAAGAATTTCAGGTTGGGTTGTCACCAGATTCATTTGATGCGACTCTTAATCATCTTGTGCAAAAAAATTGTTCACAAGCTGATTTATTGGAGCTTGGATTAGTGATTGCGAAGGATACTGGCGGAGGACGAGTTTATGATCGTTTTCGGCTTCGTTTAATGTTTCCAATTTGGGATTCAAAAGGGAGAGTAGTTGGTTTTGGGGGGAGGGCACTTAAAAAAGGTGAACAACCCAAATATTTAAACTCTCCTGAGTCGCCGATTTATCACAAAAGTGATGTTGTTTACGGGTTTGATAAAGCTAAAAAATCAATTCGTGAATTGGATCTAGCGGTGGTGGTGGAAGGTTACATGGATGTCATGGCTTCACATCAAGTTGGAATCCGAAATGTGGTGGCTAGTTCTGGGACAGCACTCACTGAGGCCCAAGTAAAACTAATTAAAAGATTTACCTCAAATGTGGCTTTTGCTTTTGATACTGACTCGGCGGGACAGGATGCTTTGCGGCGTGCGGTGGAGTTAGGTCAGCAGCTTGAAATAAATATGAGAGTAATTGAGGTTCCAGAAGGCAAAGACCCAGACGAATGTATTAAGCAGGACCCGAAATTGTGGGAAGACGCAGTGAAAAACGCTCCTAGTTATCTGGAGTTTTATTTAAATCAAATTAAGGAAAAGCATGATGTCACATCTTTGGATGGCAAAAAACAGGCTCTTTCTGGGTTTTTACCTCTTTTGCGTAAAGCTGGGGCCATGGAACGGGACTATTTCATTAAGCAACTTGGATTCCTCCTTAAAACCGAACCTAAATTTGTTTACGATGAGTATAATTCCCTGAAAAAAGATCCTTATGCTTACGAAAGAACGCATCAGAAAGCGACAGAAATAAAAGCGCATGAAGTTTCCGAAGAGGAGTATTTTGTTGGATTATTGCTTAGGTTCCCGGAACAGGTTACGAAAGAAGTATTGACAGTATCGGAAAACATTTTTGGAAAATACTTAAAAGCGGTTTACAAATCAGTACTCAATCAGTATAATGCCGAAGCTTGTGTTGACGTGTCAGTTGTTTTAGGTGAATTAACCGAGGAGGAAAAGAAAAAATGGGAACTAATCATGCTCCATGCGGAGCGGAAAAATTCAGACCTTTCCGATGAAATGATTAGTGAGGAAATGGTGGCTACCCAAGAACGGGTTCAGCGCAATCATAAGAAAAGTCTTTCTATCGAATTAATGCACCAGATCAAAGAAGCTCAAAAAGCTAATGACACTGAGACAGAAGCAAAACTCTTTCAAGAGTACTCATCACTCTTCTCCTAAAAATCTATGGCTCGCACAAAAAAGTTTATCTCTCACTTTACAGACGACAAGTTAGATGATTATCCACCGGCAGTTAGAAAATTGATTAAAAAAGGCCGCGAACGCGGTTTTGTGACACAACAAGAATTAATGAGCGCTGTTCCTGACGCCGAGGAGGACGTGTTGCTTTTGGATGAAATTTATACAATGTTCCTGGATCTCGGGATTGATGTAATTGATGTAAAAGACAAATTGATTTGGGACAAGAAAAAAGGCAATAAAAAGAAAGGTGATGAAAGTACTGGCTCCAAGAAAGATGACAAAGAGGCGGCTGATAAAAAAGCTCGCAAAGAAGTTGATTTAAGTGATATTGCCAATGACTCGATTCGAATGTATTTGTGTGAAATTGGTAAAGTAGATCTTTTGACTGCTAAACAGGAGGCAGATTTAGCTCGACGCATTGCTAAAGGCGATCAGTCTGCTAAGAAACAGTTAGCTGAGGCTAACCTTCGTTTGGTGGTTAGTATTGCTAAAAAATATATTGGCCGTGGACTTTCTTTCTTAGATTTGATTCAAGAAGGAAATATTGGTCTTTTCCGCGCGGTGGAGAAATTTGATCCAGACCGTGGATTTAAGTTTTCAACTTATGCAACCTGGTGGATTCGTCAGGCTATTACCCGAGCGATTGCTGATCAGGCACGTACTATTCGTATTCCAGTACATATGGTGGAAACGATTAACAAGCTTACCCATACGCAACGTCGTTTGGTGCAGGAGCTTGGTCGTGAGCCGCTAATTGAAGAGCTAGCCGCTGAAATGAGTATGGAGGTCAAAAAAGTCCGCCATATTATGAAAATTTCTCAGGATATTGTTTCTCTGGAGGCTCCGGTTGGAGCTGAGGAAGATAGTAAATTGGGTGATTTCATCGAAGATCAAGATTCACTTTCACCTTCAGATCTTACAAATCGTAATATTGTTAAAGAGAACATCCATGAGATGTTGCAGTACCTTTCCCCACGTGAACGCAAGATTATTGAGATGCGTTTTGGTCTTTCTGACGGGATTGGTCATACCTTGGAGGAAGTTGGTCAGGAGTTTGGTGTCACGCGTGAGCGTATTCGTCAAATTGAGGCCAAGGTTCTCCAGAAATTAAAAGAACACCCAACCAGTGTTCGCATTCGTTCCTAATCTTTAAATTTCATAAATATGAGCCCAAAAGCTACTCAAGACGACAAAGTGACTTTTGTTACTAAAGAGGGTTTTAAACAGCTAAAAGACGAGCTTGAACACTTAAGAAACGTCCGTCGTAAAGAGGTAGCTAAAAGATTAGCTGAAGCGATTTCTTATGGTGATTTATCTGAAAATTCTGAGTACGAAGAAGCTAAAAACGAACAAGCTTTTCTAGAAGCTCGTATTATTGAGTTAGATGAAAAAGTTAAATACGCCAAAATTATTACTCACAAACAGGGTAAATTGGTGGAATTAGGTAGCGAAGTCACAATTAAACGTGTTAAGCCTAAAGCTGGTGAAACAGAAACCTATACAATTGTTGGTTCAACCGAGGCTGACCCTCTAGGTCATCGTATTTCTAATGAATCTCCAATTGGCGAAGCGCTTTTGGATCATGAGGTTGGTGATGAAGTTGAGGCACGTGTTCCGGCTGGCAAAGTTGTCTACAAAATCATGAAACTTAAGTAGAAGGGGAGTCGTTCTCTTTTTCAATTTGTTTGGCCCGATCCCAACACAGTTGGTACATTTTTTTGTGAAGGTCTGCGATCTCTTTGGATTTGATGATAATGGCCATTTTCTCGCGCCACGAGGCGATTAAAACCTTGTCTTCGTAGATGTTAAGTTCAGGAGAAAATCCATACTCTGACTCGGGAATAACGACTGATTCACGATTTTCTGACTTGTCTTTTTTTGCGCGTTCTACAGAGGTGGGGTTGTCTGGCATAATGGCTTTGATGTGGATTTTTTTCTCCACTCCACGGCGCTCATAATATTCCGGGAAA
>CAXCBS010000087.1:0-5936 GCA_963980845.1 uncultured Candidatus Peregrinibacteria bacterium
TCTGATCTTTCCCAAAACGATACGGTTTTAATTTGGACGAGAGGGGGTAGTGGTTTAACAGTTCTTTCGCGTTTTGCACAGAGTACGATTGGCGCCACAGTGTTTAAAAACAAGGATTTTGTGGTGATTACCGATCAAAATTTAACCACGATGCGTAATATTGCTCAGGGTACTTTTAGGGTGATTCACCCAAGTAGTATGGTTTTGACTCGTCCGGAGGCTATGTGGATGTTGTTTGAAGAGGAAACTCCAGCGGATTTTGTTGTAGATTTAGAAACGCGTGGCGTGGAATATGTGGAAATTACTGAAGCTCTGACCTTAACGCCGTTTAATTTTTTGTCGTATTTGATTAGTTATATGGTGGAAAAAGGAGTGCCAAGTAACTCACTACTACTTATTTTGATGTTGCCGGTTATTGTGACAATTGTGGCGTTCTTGAAACAGGTGGTGGGGCTGACAACAATGGGTGTATATACGCCGTCGATTATTACTCTGTCTTTTATTGCGCTTGATATTCGGTTTGGATTACTTATTTTTGTGATTTTGCTGATGTCTGGGACTCTGACCAGGTTGTTTTTGCGCCGGTATCGGTTGCTTTATATTCCGCGTACAGCGATTTTGCTTACCATGGTGAGTTTAACGATTTTGGTAATGATGTTTTTGGGAGCTTATTTTGATATTTCGCAAATTGTTTCGATTTCGATTTTCCCAATGCTTATTATGAGTACCATGGTGGAGAAATTTGTGAGTGTGCAGGGCGATCGTGGATTTAAGCCGGCTTTGTTTATGATTGGATCCACAACATTTGTGTCTATAATCTGTTATTACGTGGCGGAATGGGCACTACTTAAAACCTTGATTTTTGGTCATCCAGAGTTAATTTTCTTGTTTTTAGTTATTAATGTAGTGCTAGCGCGTTGGAGTGGATTAAGACTCCTTGAATACGTTCGTTTCCGTGAGATTTTTAGATATTCAGAAGAAGAATAATTATGCCAATTTTCAAAAATCATGGAGTGCTGGGGATTAATGCGCGCAATTTGCTTTATATGGGGCCGTATAATGCTCGTAAGCATGTAAAAATGGCGGACAGCAAGCTTAAGACTAAGAGCTTTCTAAGTGCTCGTGGAATCCCAGTGCCGCGTCTCTATGGGACGATTCGGAGTACTGAGGATTTGGAGAAATATGATTTTTCTTCGTTGCCGAGTAATTTTGTGGTTAAACCAAACCGTGGTTTTGGTGGGGAAGGGATTTTGCCAGTATGGGATCGGAAAGATGGTAATTATATTTTGGCCGGAGGTAATGCGATGACGCAAGATGAGATGGAAGAGCACATTGCGGATGTTTTAGAGGGTCGTTTTTCGATTTCTGGGGTGCAGGATATTGGTTTTTTTGAACAGCTTCTTATTTGTGATGAACGGCTTAAGAAATTTTCTTATAAAGGACTGCCAGATATTCGAGTGGTTTTGTATAAATTGATTCCGATAATGGCTATGTTGCGTTTGCCAACCCGAGCCTCTAAGGGAAAAGGTAATCTGCACCAAGGAGCAGTTGGCGTGGGAATTGATATTGCTAAGGGCGTTGCTACTCATATTGTGCAGGGAAATCAGATTATTGATGAAGTGCCAGAAGCAGGTGAAATTCGTGGATTTAAAATTCCGTATTGGGATGAAATTTTACTAATTGCCTCCAAGGTTCAATTAGCTACGAATTTGGGCTATATGGCAGCGGATATTTCGATTGATCAAAATACTGGACCAGTTCTGCTTGAAATTAATGCGCGGGCCGGACTTGGGGTGCAAGTAGCGAATTTGGCGCCACTCCGTCAGCGTTTAGAAAGAGTAGAGGGGATCAAGGTTACAACTCCAGAAAAAGCAGTGCGCGTGGCCAAGGATATGTTTGGCCATGTTATTGAAAAAGAAATCAAACATTTTACTGGAATTGAAGTGGTTGGTACTTATGAATCGGCTAAGATCCTAATGGATGCTAAACCTTATCGAGTGAATGTTCGTATTAATCCTAATATTGAGCGAAGTCAGATTGATGAAAATTTTGCCCATAAGATTGGATTGCTTACTAAAAAAGCTAAAAAACTAGAAGATTCTTATAAAATTAAATTTATTTTGTCTGGGAAAAGGGTGCAAACAGCGGCTCGGATTGTGGATTTATCGACCAAAGATTATGACATGGTGATTGGGCGACGTGATTTAACAGGGTTTTTATTGGATCCTTCAAAAAAGAAGAGCGATGAAGCTGGGTTGCAAGCTTTAGAAAATGTAAAAATTGAGGAACGTGATCATCGGCCGGTTGTGGCTCCAAAAAAGAATTACCGTGTTATGGATGACACTATTTGCGAAGTGGATAAACAGATTAAATTACTTCATCATTTGCGGCCAATTAATTTAACATCTGAGCGTGAAAAGTTTTTGAAAGATGAGGTTAAAAATCCTCAGTTTACGTATCCAGACTTGCGATTTGATCCGTATGGATTGCGTGAAAAATTGGAGGCCCTAGAGTTAGATGAAACACCGCTTGGGCGATTGTTTGGGCGTAAGCGTGATGAGATTTTGCAAAAAATTGATTTACTTGAACATCGCGGTACTGAACATTTCATGAATAAGTCAGTGATTTTGTTTGGCGAGGCGACCGACCAATTAGTAGAGGAGGCGGAAGAGTATTTTGCCGCTAAGCCCTCTAAGTTGGTATCGGGAAAAGAAGATATCACCACAGATCAGGCGGTAAAGAGGTTTGAAAAGTTTTTCAAAAAGAATGGATTAACAGATTGGAAAGTGAAAATCAAAGAGGAAATGGTGTCAGATTGTTTGGCTGGTAAAAAAAGTGCGTTTTTTATTCGTAAAGGGGCGTGTTTTTCAGAGACTAGAATGGAAATGTTAATTGCGCATGAAATTGAAACTCATATTTATACGGCGGAGAACGGAAAAGCTCAGCCCTACCAGATTTTTCAGCGGGGGACTGGCGGTTATTTGACTACGCAAGAAGGACTTGCAATTTATAATCAAGAGCGGGCGATTGATACCATGACCGATAAGCATTTTTGGAATGCAGCTTTGGTGATTTTGACAGCTGTAGCTCAGAAAAAAAGCTTCCGAGACGTTTACGATAAAGCGCGAGAAATGGGCTATGATAAGGAGCGATCTTTTAGGTTTGCGATGAAATTAAAACGTGGAATTGAAGACACGAAAAATCCTGGAGCATTTACTAAGGATTTGCTTTATTTCCGCGGTAAAAAAATGGTAGAGGAATTTGTGGAAAATGGTGGGGATTTACGTCGTTTATATATTGGTAAAATAGATCTTCCTTCTCTAGTGGAAATTGAAGAATTGCCATTTTTGCAGGAACCTAAGTTTGTGCCGGGATGGGTGTAAAAGTGTTGAGGTTGACGGATTTTGATTCATGGTTTAACTTAAGGTCTACCCTTAAATATTCCACCCATGAATACCCCAAATGATTCTTTAGGTAGTGGTCATCTCGGAACACGTACAGGTCTTGCCGCTGGTATTACCTGTGCAGTTTTTGGTTTTGCTGCTGGACATTGTACAGGCGAGTATACTAATCAGATTAGGCAAGAAGAGTTGCATTTTGAACCTGAAAAATTAACTTCAGATTTATTGGCACAGCTTGATCAAGAGGGCTCCTCCAAAGACTTATATTGGTTGCAAATTGGATTGGAATCTATCTTTTCAAGCGGAATTGAGATGCCATATCCTAGCCCCGAGGGAGGGCAAGTTTCGAAATATTTAGTAATGAGAGTGGCGGAACTGGCGGAACAAGGAGATCGAGTGGCGCAGGCCTTGCTTGATGACTATGTTGAAAATGAATGTTCTTTTCCGGGAGCTTTGGGTGATATTGATCAAGTGTTTCAATTACAACGTTGGCAATTGGGGCAAGTTAGTGAATTAATGAATTCTTTGCTTATTGATGAATATGAATGCGGTGCTGATCATGATCATGGGAGTACGAGTTGGCATAATTGTATGACTGATTCTCGAACTAGATTAGATAGTTCCTTGGGAAATGTTGTTACATTGAGAGGGTCTGATGATATTAAAGGTCAGTTAAGTCAGCAATGTGCGGCTGATTTGAGGGCTAAGTATAGTAAGGAAGCGGAATATCGTTTAAGTCGTAATCGCGGCCAGCGCTAAAGAATCAGCATTGCATCCCCAAAACTAAAAAACCGATATTTCTTGATGATGGCTTCTTGGTAAGCGTGATCAATTAGGGGTTTGCCTGCTAGGGCTGAAACTAGCATGAGCAAAGTTGATTTGGGGAGATGAAAATTTGTAAGAAGGGCATCAGTAAATTGAAATTCATATCCCGGGGTGATGAAAAGTGTAGTTTCGTCTGTTTGCGCTGTGAGTTGCCCTTGTGTGGAGCAGGACTCAAGAACGCGATTAGTAGTGGTTCCAACGCTTATGATGCGTTTATTGGCTTTTTTTGCAGTGTTGAGGGCCGCGGCTGTTTCGGGAGATAGGGTAAACCATTCAGCATGCATTTTGTGGTCCGCAATATTATCAGCTTTTACTGGCTCAAAAGTGCCGCGGCCCACATGTAGCGTGACAAAATGTTGTTCCACTCCGTTTTGCTTAAGTTTCTCAAGTAGTTCAGTGGTGAAATGCAGCCCGGCAGTTGGCGCGGCTACGCTGCCACGGTTTTTGGCATAAGTTGTTTGGTATTGTTCGGGGGAGGATTGGCTGTGCTTAATGTAAGGAGGTAGGGGAGTTTCGCCGATTTGATCAATGATTTGATTGAGCTTGTTTCCATTTTTATCAAATTGCAATATTCGGGAGCCGTCTTCATTTATTTGTATTACTGTGGCTTTTAATTCACCAAATTTTATAAGTGATCCTTCCTTGAATCGTTTTCCTGGCTTGGCTAGGCATTCCCAAACGCCATTTTCAACTTCTCGATGGAGTAGGATTTCAACTGGTTTATCGTGAATCTGGCCGTATAAACGGGCTGGGAAAACCTCGGTTTCATTAAATACAAGAACATCATTTGGGCCAAGGATCTCGGGTAAATCGTAGATATGGCGATGTGTAATTTGGTTGTCTTGAAGAACCATTAAACGCGCCTTATCACGGCTAAGGAGTGGGTCTTGAGCAATAAGCTCTTCCGGGAGATGATAATCAAAATCAGAGGTTTTCATGAGAGTAGTGTACCCACTATTGACAAAGTTTGCAAAAAATGATTTAATCGGATACTGTAATTTATTCCATTATGAGATTAAGTAGAGTAGCAGGTAGAGCGGTTTCGAGTCCTGTTATTAGGCGTTTCATTGCTCCTAGAGTGAGTCGGGCTTTGCGTCAAAATTCTCAAATAGCATATCAAGTTTTAGGGGAGAGTGTTCCACTCAATTTAGATGGAAAAAGGCCGAATGATGATACTTGTTCAGAGGCTATAACTTATGACATGTTAATGCCAATTTTTGAGGCTGTTCGAGAGGTTGCCGGGCAAGTTGCGGTTTCTTCGGATATGGATTTTAGTGGGGCAATAGCTTATTTTAGGATGCAATTAGAGGAAATGAAGGCCGCTGATCCAGAACTTTTGAATAGAATAGATGATTTAGAAGATCCTTTAGCTCGGGGAGGTTTGCGTATGATAATTGCTAACAAAGAGAGATGGTTGGCTCTTTGTGCTTATTTGGAGAGTGAAGGGATTGGGAATATAAATCAAATGATGAAAAGAGCACCTGATATTATGGAGCGTGTTACAGATGCAGAACGTGAGATTATTCGTGATTTATTAACTCCTGATGATGCGCCAGTAATTCAGGGGATTATTCAAGTAACGAAAGATGTTTATTCAGCTTTGCGTCGGGGGGAGTAATTATTTATTACTAAGGCCTGATTCTTCTACTGGTTCATCTTCATAATCAACCAGGCTGTCTTGTTCCTCTTCGGTCCATTTGGTTTTTTCAG
>CAXCBS010000088.1:0-5880 GCA_963980845.1 uncultured Candidatus Peregrinibacteria bacterium
CTATGTCACATGCGGTAAATGTTCGCTCTTCTGATATTCATATTGAACCGGCTGATAACACGGTTCGCATTCGTTATCGTATTGATGGTGTTTTGCGGCAAGTGGTGGAGTATCCAACAAATATTCACCCGGCGGTGGTTTCTCGCATTAAAATTATGTCGAATCTAAAAATTGATGAACAGCGTATTCCGCAGGATGGTCGAGCGCAAGTAACAACGCCGGATGGCCGTGAGATGGATCTTCGTGTTTCAACTCTGCCAACTGTTAGCGGGGAAAAAGTGGTAATGCGTATTCAAGAAAGAACTCGAAAAATTCCCGCTTTGGAAGATTTGGGAGTAAGTGGTGTGGGATTGGAAAATTTGAAAAAAAGCCTGGCTATGCCAAATGGAATTATTCTAACTAGTGGACCAACCGGTTCTGGTAAAACAACTACTCTTTATTCTGCGTTGCAGATTTTAAACAAGGTTGATGTGAATATTTTGACGTTTGAAGATCCAGTGGAAATCCAAATGAATGGATTGTCACAAAGCCAAATGCATCCGGATATTGAATATGATTTTGCACGAGGCCTGCGCGCCGCCCTACGTCAGGATCCTGACATTATGATGGTCGGGGAAATCCGTGATCGCGAAACAATTGACGTTGCCATTGAGGCGGCGCTAACTGGTCACTTAGTTCTTTCTACTATTCACACCAATAGTGCAGTCGAAACTCTAACTCGTATTGCTAACATGGGTGTTCCTCCTTTCCTAATGACAGCCACGGTTAATACTATTATTGCCCAACGATTAGTGCGCCGTCTCTGCGACTGTAAAAAACAAACTACTATTGATGAGGCCACTAAATTAACTGTTAATAAGGCCTTAGAACGCCTTTCCGAAGAAGAAAAAAAGAACTTTGACGCTAACTTGTTACAAAATCTCGCTTTCTACGAACCCGCAGGATGTGAGAAGTGTGACAATATTGGTTTCAAAGGCCGAGTTGGTCTGTATGAAGTTTTACAAATGACCAATGAACTCCGAGTATTACTTATTAAACAAGCCTCCTCGCTCGAAATCGAAGAGGCAGCTATAAAAGGTGGCATGACCACGCTTGAACAAAGCGGGATTCTGCAAGCCTTACTTGGAAGCACCACTTTAACAGAAGTCTATCGGGTCGCCCGCCCAATGGAATCTTAAATTTTTTATTATGGAACAAACCACACAACAACCTGTGCAAGCTCCCACCGGCACCGAAATAGATGATGTAAACATCCTAGAAATCGGAGCCGCGGCCGAAGCTGAACAATCAGCCACGGAGGAGCGCAAAAAAAAGGGAGCCATGGATTGGTACAACGATATTAATGATCGCGTCCAAGCCTCTATGACCTCTATTAAAACCAAGGACAAAGTCGCTTTTTTCCAGTTACTCTCAATTATGTTAGGAGCTGGCGTACCGCTAATTCGATCCTTATATGTTTTAGCAGAACAGGTTAAAAATCCTCGTCTTAGGTTGTCGGTTCGAACCATGGCGGAAAAGGTTGAAAGTGGGAAAAAATTATCTGAGGGCATGAACGATTTTCACGGAATTTTTACTGATGCGCAAATTGGTATGGTAAAAGCTGGTGAAGAATCTGGGAAACTAAACGAAGTTTTGAAACAAATTGCTAGACAAGCCGAAAAAAGTGCCGCGATTGCCGGTAAAATTAAAGGCGCCATGATTTATCCAGTTGTGGTGTTCTCGATTATGATTATGGCCGTGTTTGTGATTTTGGCGTTTGTGGTGCCGCAAATTATGGAGTTATTTACTTCATCAGATGCCGCGTTACCCATGTCTACCCAATTACTTATGTCTGCTAGTGATGCGGTTCTTGCCTACTATAAACAGATTTTTGCAGGGTTAGTGGTTGGTACTGGTCTTTTATATTTATGGAAAAAAACACCAAGCGGCAAGTATCACTGGCATAATTTTTTGCTTCATTTACCAGTGTTTGGACTCCTTCTAAGATACGTGGCTATTTCTCGATTTACTCGAAGTCTAAGTAGCTTGATTAACAGTGGAATCCCAATTGTACGCTCACTGCAAATTGATGCCGAAGCAGTTGGTAACGAAGTTTATCGCAAACGTGTACTACTCGCGGCCGAAGATGTTTCCCGTGGTATCCCACTCGCCGAAAACTTAACAGACAGCAATTTCTTGTTCCCAGAAATGTTGGTTTCTATGATTGCGATTGGAGAACAAACCGCAGAAATCGCTCCAGTTTCAGATAAGATCGCTGATTACTACGAAGCGGAAGTCGACCAAATGGCTGCTAATATGTCAAAACTCTTGGAGCCATTTATTATGGTAACCATGGGTGTGGTTGTGGGAGGACTTATCCTCGCGGTGATGCAACCAATTTTTGGTCTACTTGATGTGGTTGGCACTATTTAATCAGAAGAGGTAACCAACTCTGGCAACCCAGACACTGGATACACAATGATTGTTTTGGTGAGCAAGCCGTTTTCAGTAGAAAGAGTGATCGTAATTTCTTCGTCCCAACCAGTTTCAGCCAGAGGTGGGGTGTAGTTAAGAAGAGGAGTATTAGATGGGGGAACCCCTTCTGGAATTGTATATGTTGATCCGTCTTCTAAAGTTATTTCTAAACCTATCTCTTCCATTATTTCTTCGCTGGCAAGCTCTTGTTGATAAGCAGAACCTCCACAATCTGCCAAATATGCTTCCACTGTAATAGCAGGCAAATCATCAAAACTCACATAATAATAATCAGCGTTGCACGTCCCGGCTACTTCAAACTGCATATCTGAAAGCGCGTGGTTCCGAGCGGTTTGAATCATTCCAATAACCACATCGGTCGAAGAGTTTAACCGGGAGTGATCACGGGCTCCAATTATTCCGTTATATGAAACCGCGGCCATAATAGCCACTAGAACCATTACTATAAGAAGTTCTAGTAATGTAAACGCACGCGGATTTTTGGGAGGGAGAGCTTTCACGAAACCATTATAACTAAAAACGTTGCTCTATATAAGGGGTTATTGTAGAATAGTACCAACGTAAATTTGTAACCTCCCAAACATGAACGTTCCTATCAGAAAGCGAAAGGGTTTTACCCTGATCGAGCTTTTGATCGTAATTACGATCATCGGTATTTTAGCCGTAGCTCTTGTTCCTAGAATTTCTCAAGGTCCAGCTCGGGCTAGAGATGTACAACGAAAAGCAGACATGCAAAATATTGCTTCGGCGTTGGAATTGTTTTATGCGGATACGGGCAGTTATCCTTATACAGCTACTTTTGATGCCTGTGATTATCTTGATGACGAACTCAGTAGCTACCTAGGTGACACATTCCCAACCGCACCAGCGGGGGCAGCCACGGGCGAATGTACAGGCGGCACTACAGATACAGGATATTATTATAGTACCACTGATGGCTCTGATTATCTTATTGGTGTAGCAATGGAAACCGAAGCAGATTCTTATTATTGTGAGGTTAACCCTATTGGGGATACTATTGGTGATCTTTGCACGCTTGCAGCTGGAGCTCCTTCATACTACGCAATCCAAAGATAGACTTTTTACGACTTTTTAACCCCTCGACTTTTCAGTTGGGGGGTTTTTGTTTATAATTTTAGGACCATTTGAAAAACACGCTATTTACTGCAATTTGCAAGCTTTAGCTGCAAATTAATTCAGACCTCCTCAACGTATCTTCTCTGATACGCTTTCGTCGGCCTTCATGATTTTCGCTCAAAGTTTGCAAATTTCGTCACAACACCGTATTTTTCAAATGATCCTTTAGTTGATTTAACTACCCTCCCATGAAAAAACTCAAATCTTTCACTCTTATTGAACTATTAATCGTAATTACGATTATTGGAATTTTGGCCGTGGCCTTGGTGCCGCGGATTTCGCAAGGTCCGGCGCGAGCACGTGATGTGCAACGGAAAGCCGACTTGCAACAGGTTGCGACGGCTATGGAACTTTATTATGCGGATCATGGTGAGTATCCAAATAGTGGCGTCCCATCTTACAATTGCATTGGAGAAAGTGATTGGATTGACTCTGCAATAGGTGATTATATGGAGGTCCCAACTGACCCTAATTCTGGAAACACTTATTGTACTGGGGAAAATTATTATTACTACCGCGCATTCCCCTATTCTGACAGTGGATCAACGGCAAACTCCTATATAATAGTTGCGCAAATGGAAAATGGGGCCACAACTGATAATTTTTACTGCTCCTCTACTCCTAAGCTTCCTGCCTCCATCGCCGTCTATGACTCTTTGACCGAATTCCTGGGAGGCATTGAGGAACCTTCTACTTGCGCTACCATTGATGAATTCGCCTACTACTACACTTACCACTAGTTTAGACCCCACCAATAACGCCCCAATTCGTTAACCTGTCCACACCTTATTTGGGAAATTTGGCATTTTAACCTGTTATTTGCTTTATTTTTCAGGAGTGAATTTGTATAATATACGTTAGATTCTAAATAGCGCTTTTCGGCTTAAATAAGCCGTTTTCTAATCGTTCGACCCAACTTAAGGGTCGGACACTGAGCTATATAGCAAAAAAATATGCGCCTTTCTCCCACTTTAAAACGCGTTATCTCCACCTGGGTACTTGTGTCTGTAATTGGCACGCAAATGCTTAATATCGATTTATCGATGGGGCGGGGTATTAAACAGAACATTGGAGTGGTGGCGATTTTGGTGGATGAAGATATTTATAGTAATTCTTCGGATTATACAGGTTTGGCAGATGAATATTCTGGGGTTTATGAAACGACTTTGAAAGCTCGAATTGATCGCTATGCGGAAAATGTGCAGGAGGTGATGCCGCAAACCAAAGCCTTAATTGTGCGTACTAGCAACACCGAAGACCCTTATAATATTGTGCAGGCTTTAGAAAAACTTTATTTCGAAGGAGATGGCAGTAATGATGAAATTACCAAGCTAACAGGTTTGGTTTTGATTGGCGAACTACCGCTACCAATTGTGAACAAGAGTGAGAATCGATATATCAGCATGTATCCTTATACAGATTTTGAGGATAAGGCTTATATATATAATGAGGTGAATGGTGATTTTGAGCCAAGCCCGCTCCTTAAAAACCCGCAGCCCGAAATTTGGCATGGAGTGATCCGGGCGCCAGAAGATGGTGAGGAGGGAGCTGAACTGCTGGCTGAGTATTTTGATAAAAACTATTTATACCGTCGTGGTTATGAGGAGTTTGCGGATTTTGATCAAAAAATGCTTTATGCCGATACTTTGGCTGAGCAAAAAGTGCTTAATGAAAACAATGTAGCGGCTTATGACCGGTTTGTAGAACACTGGGAAGAAATTGCTTATAAGAGGTATACAGCTGATCTAGCGTATGACCTCTATCTGGAGGTAGAAGGTGAATTAGCAGGTGGTGACAAGGAAGACAATGATGGTGACTCCCGTATTGATGAAGACCCTATAAATGGTGTTGATGATGATAATGACGGCCTGATTGATGAAGATGATGGAGGTTTTTATTATGGAATTGATAATGACCGTGACTGTTGGGACCAGGATGAATCGCTATGGGATACCAACGGCGACGGCGAACCATGTTACTTAGATGACAACTTGGTGGACGAGGACGGCATGGAAGACAACAATAATGATGGAGATTTTTTAACAGATGAGGATGAGCCTGGGGACTCTAATGGTGATGGTTGTGTGGGTAGTTGTGGCGTTGATGATGATGGTGATTCCGAAGACTGGGATGGAGATGGTTGGCCAAATGGTTGGGAAATTGAAGTGCTTGAATCTGATATAGCCAAGAAAAATAGCCCCTTCTGGCGCAAGCCAAGTGAAGAGGAGTCAGAGGAATTAACCTCTTGGTATATCGACGAGCAGTACC
>CAXCBS010000089.1:0-5808 GCA_963980845.1 uncultured Candidatus Peregrinibacteria bacterium
CTTTTTTTAGATGCCGAACGCTTTCTGCTCATGGTTTTTGCTCACTTGGAGAATTCATCGGAGGCAATTGTGGTTATTATGTGTGACCTTAGTTGCCTCTGATGAAAGGAGGTGACTCTGGTATGAGTCGCCAACGGTTGGCCCTTCGCAAGCGTGCTCGAAATCTCAACCAGCCTGCGGGATTTTTCGATTTCCTGGAGGTTGCACTCATGCTTCTGTTTCTGACAATTGCAGGATTGTTCACGATCATGCCTTTCTACCTGTTCTTGGGTGGGTGGGTGTGGCTGCTGGGCGACGTCTGTGGGATGTCGGAAATGGGAAGCGGAGCAGAAATTGTATTCGTGGGGACCATTGGGCTGGTAGGTGCCTGGTGGTGGTTGATTGTGCGGCTTTACGAGCGGCACTGGATTCCGGCCCTGATCATCTTGGCAATGCCCTACGTGGTTACGCTGGGATGGATGGCGTACGACGTGTACAAGTTCTGACCCCTCTGAAAGGAGGTGATTCTGGTATGGAATGCCAGCAGTCGAATGGTGTTTTTCACAATCGTGTTCGAAACCTGAAATGCGGAGCTGAGTTGCTCGGTCGGGCGTTGCTGTGGATCCTCAAGTGGGTCCTGGCAGTGGTTGCCTGGGGAGTGCTCATTTTCGTTGCGTTCTGTGTGTCCTGGGGCGGCACCGGAGTGGTGTCTTTGCCTCCTGTGCAGGACTCCGTGTCGTTGATGATGTTCATTTCCATCGTGGTGATGGGCATGTTCTGGTCTCTGTGGAAGCTTGCCGGGACGAACGAGGCGTTGGTTATTTTGGCTTTTGTCTTTACCCTGATGTGCGTCTGGCACTTCGTGTTTTGATCCCCCAATCTGTTAAATCCTTGCGGTTGAACCCATGCACAGAGATGATCTTTGTGGTGGGCGTTCCTGTACGTGATTTAAACTCCTTTCTCTCCAAGTGGGCTTTTTGCTATACTCTCTGCATGAGCTTTTTAGAAAAATTCAAAAAACTCCTGGAATCTCAGCCAACTTACGCTTTGCGTTCGGTGAATAATGTGAATTCAGATTATGCACATTGTTTATCGTTTTCTAAGAATTCTTATATGTGTTTTGTGGGATGGAAATGTGAGGATTCTTATTACTGCTATTATCCAAACACTCTTAAGGATTGTTGTGATACTTATCACTGCATTAAATGTGAACTTTGTTATGAGTGTGCGTTTTGTGATCGTTGTTATAATTGTGACTACTCTGCGGAATGTGTGGGGTCTCGGGACCTTAAATACTCCTATGATCTAAAAGGTTGTAGTGATTGTTTTGGATGTGTTGGTTTAAGGCAAAAAAGTTTTCATATTTTTAATGAAGAATACTCAAAAGATGATTATAAACGAAAGATGGAGGAGGTGCGCAAAATGACTCAGGAGGAGGTGACTCGAAAAGTGGAAGAGTTGCGAAAAAAAGTGCCACACATTGCGTCAGTGCAGTTACATTCCGAGAATTCTGTAGGAGATCATATTTATAATTCTAAAAATTGTTTTGATTGTTATTCAATGAATAATGTAGAAGACGCGGCGCATTGTTACCATATTGTGGATAAGAGTCGTGATGTTTATGACAGTGAATGTATGGTTGGAGAATTACTTTATGAATGTTCGGTTGGATATGGGTTATATGATTGTAATTTTTGTTGGCAGTGTGGGGATTTGAAAAACGCAGAGTATTGTGTGCGGGTTTTTAATTCATCTCGGATGTTTGGTTGTGTGGGGGTGAATAAGGAGAAAAATATGATTTTAAATGCTGCTTATTCAAGTGGTGCGTGGATTAAGGAGATGCGCAAAATTAGAGCCGAGTTGATTGCGGAAGGAGCTTATTATAATTGGATACCAGAGATATTAGAGCTTGATTGATCCAGGTTTTTGAAGGAGTTTTTCGAGTTTAGTGGCGTTTTCGCGTAAGTGAGAAAACCGTTCTTGAGCCACGGTGGTGTAGTAGTGATGTTGGCGCAAGATTGGGATTTGGAGACGAAGGTAATGTTCCCATTCTTCGTTTTTAGCGTTTGGAGAAATTTCTTTGAAATAATCTTTCATTTTTGGGAAATATAATTCCCAAGGGCTGCCGAGATTGGCAAGATCAGAATCACAGAGGAGTTCGCTTAGGAAATCACCAAATTCAGCTGATTGTTTGATGCCATCTTCACGGTGGCGGATAAAAGTTGCTTCAATTCCGCGACGGGCTTGTTCTATTTCATCTTCGGGAAATTCAGAGGCAATTTCCATTTGCTCAGCGAGCCAGTCAGCGGAAAGGTTTTCGTTTTCACCGGTATATCCTGGGGTGAGAGGGTTGTTGGTTTGAATTATATCGTGGGCAGCTGCCATTAAGGTAAGTAGCTCGAGTTGATCTGGTGGCAGTCCAGCATCTTGAGCGAGTTGATTGGCAGTTTCAATAACAAAAGCAGTGTGGGTTGTGTTGTGATATGGGAAATCTTTGTAGTGCTCTTGAATTACTTGGAGCGCTGTCTGTTGGATTTCAAGAATAGCTTTTTGTCGTTCGTTCATGTGTATTTTGTAGCATTTTTTTTAGGGAGGGGGAAGGATTAACCTGAAAATTTGGGTATGCGAATGCCCCCCTTTTGGTTATAGGGGGGCGAAGTCGCTTGTTGTTCACGTGTTGTTGCCTAGCGGCCGTAGTACTCCTGCAGCTCGAGCGGCATCTTGATGCCGAGGCACCAGGGGTCGACGTCGGTGCTGAGGGCCGTGGCCAGGGCGAGGGTCTTTTCCCACTCGGGCTTGACCTCGGTCTCCCACTTGGTGCGGGAGGCCTGGACGTCATCCATGTCCCAGCCGAGGCCCCAGACGTTGTTTTCGAAGCTGTGGAGATCCCAGAGGCCGGAGTCCAGGGCGTCCGTGGAGGCGTAACCGTTGAAGCTGCCTTCGCAGGTGTACAGGGCCTCGCGGTGCTGACGCGGCAGGTTGCGCCACATGAGCTCGCCGAAAACGTTGTCTTGCAGGGCGCGCAGGAAGCTTTGGGCCGTCTCCTTCTCTACCTGGAACATGAGGCCGAGCATGACCCCCACGTCCTGCTGGTCGTCCAGCATGATGTAGTAGGTGGTCTCGGGCAGCACGGGCTTGGCGAGCTGGAGGGCGGCCGCGGTGGCGTCCTGGTTGGCTTGGTTGGTGTATTCGCGGACTTCGAACGCCAGATTGCTTCGGGCTTCGGCGGCCTTGAGGTTGGCGTTGGCCCAGAGGCCGAGGCCGGTGGCGATGCCGAGGACGATAGCGATCTTGACGAAGGTGCGGGTCTTCATGGTTTTTCTTCTCTTCGATACGGGAAACAAGATGTGAAAGAACAAGCGTATGGCAACAGCCAGACACTCATCCTCCCACGGGGGAGATGGTTTCTGGCTAGAAACCAAGGAGTATATTATTACATTTTTTGGATAAAAAGTCAAGGGGTTGAAGGGGGAGTGAGAATGAGGTGTTCAGATCTTCCTTTTAAGGCTCTTTTGTGCTATAATAACAGGATTAAATTCCAAAAAATTATGGATATTGATGAGATCTTAAAACAGGTGATTGCCCACAAGGCTCCGGATTTGCACCTTAAGGTGGGAAAACCGCCGGTGATTCGGCAGACAAATGGAGATTTATTTGTGACAGACAAGATGGACTCACTAACTGTGGAATCGATTTTGGAAATTGCGAAAAAAGTGGCGGGTGAGGTGAAATTTATGATTTTTGAAAAAGAAAAAGAAGTGGATTTCTCTTATGGGAATCCAGAGGTAGGACGGTTTAGAGTGAACCTGTATCAGGATAAGGAAGGGCCTTCTATGGCTTTTCGATCAATCCCAAGTGATCCGCCAAGTGTGGAGGCGTTGGGGTTACCGAAAATTTTGGGAGATTTAGTGATGAAGCCACGTGGATTAGTGCTTGTAACTGGTCCAACGGGGAGTGGTAAGTCTACAACTTTGGCCGCTATGGTTGATCACGTGAACCGGAATCGAAAATGTCATATTATTACAATTGAAGATCCGATTGAATTTATTCATAAATCTAAAAGTGCTCTGATTACACAGCGTGAAGTTAGTTCGCATACAAATTCATTTAGTTCAGCGATTCGGTCGGCGTTAAGGCAAGATCCAGATGTGGTTTTGGTTGGAGAAATGCGTGATTTAGAGACAATTGCTGCGGCGATTACGTTGGCTGAGACTGGGCATTTGGTGCTTTCAACACTGCATACAACAGATGCAGCGCAAACCGTGGATCGGATGATTGATGTTTTTCCAGCTTATCAACAACAACAGATTAGAGCGCAGCTTTCAGTGGGACTGCTTGGAGTTGTTTCACAGACTTTGGTGCCGCGTTTGGATGGGAAGGGTCGAGCAGCAGCGTTTGAAATTATGATGGTGAATGATGCGATTAAAAATTGTGTAAAAGAGGGTGAAACGCACCAGATTTATTCTATGCTTCAAATTGGTAAAAGCGAGGGAATGCAGACTCTTGATGACTCATTGGCAGATCTAGTGGCTAGTGGTAAAGTGAGCCCAGAAGCGGCGATGGCCAAAGCGCACGACATCGAAAGCTTTAAACAAAAATTATCCACCTTTACGCCTCCTAATCCACCTTCTTAAAATGACGAGTGATTTCCATTCTCAAATAGATGAATTCTTTTCTAGCCTAGCGCCAGAGGAGAAAAAACGCTTGATTTCAGGTGAAGGTCTTTGGAAAAAGAAGTTTTATGAGCGAGGAGAACTTATTTTTGAGGAAAATGAAAAAAGTTCAGAGCTCTATTTGTTGCTTAGTGGGCATGTGGAGGTTTCAAAAGTGATTCGCAAAAAAAATAAAAAAGTTTTAGCGATTCTTGATCCGGGAGCGATTTTGGGGGAAGGAGCTTTGTTATCTGATAAACCGCGGGCTGCTTCGGCTAAAGCAATGGATGATATTGAGGTTTTAGTGTTGAGTAAACCGGATTTTGAGCAGTTTGCTAAGGATAAGCCTGAGGCTGCTACAGCCTTGATTTTGGCTTTGTTTAAGATCGTTAATAAACGTTTGCAGTGGGCGAATCAGGAACTTGTTGCCATGTATGATGTTTCAAAAATGATGCATGATTTTAAGGGGGATATCGAAAAATTATTGGATCGAGTGGGAGCGAAATTAGCCATGGTAACGCAAGCTCCACGTGGGTTTATTGCGCTTAAAAATCAAGTGACCGAGCATATGGAAATTAAGACAAGTTGGGGAGGTTATAATCCTTCTCCGCAGGAAATTGCTCAGTTTGAAGAGGAGCTAGGACAACGTCGACACTTGGTAGTGGATACAAGATTAAAAGTGGCAATCAAAGATCTTTATGGAGAATTTTGGGGAATGTTAGTCCTGGAAGGAGTGGATGAATGGCTATCTGGCCCACGCAAAATTGCGCGAACTACAGCAGAGCAGCTGGGAATTGTTTTGGCTGATTATCATTTCAAAGAATCTGAGGTTGGGCGATCTAAGTTGAAACAACAAAATATTCAGTTTTAAATCTTTGGATTTTTTTCTGGTCAACGGGTAAGGGTTTTGGTATTCTAAACGAGAAGTAAATAAACCTCCCTTTTTATGGACGACATAATCATTCCGAGCGAGGATAGAGATGATGATTCCATCTTGGTTAAACCGATTGGTGAACAAGAAGAGCCAGAAATTGATTTTGAAAAAAGTTCAATTTCGGATGAAGAGTTAGGATTGGCTCCGCCTAAAATGGCTAGCAACACGGTAACCGTTAATTTTGCTAAATTTGTGCAACTTGTAGCGAACCATAGTTTTATTGATATCGTGGAAAAGAACGCT
>CAXCBS010000090.1:0-5792 GCA_963980845.1 uncultured Candidatus Peregrinibacteria bacterium
GTAAGTTTCTGAATCTTCTGGGTTTTGGGCAATTAAGTCATTAGTAATATCATAGACAAAACAATATCTATGAGATGGAAGGCTTTTTGAAGATAAGGCCGTAATCATTAGTGTTCGAGCTTGTTCATTATTTAGTCGGGAGAAAAAAGCTTTCCATTGTGGGGCGAATTCTTCTTGAGTGTGGACTCTAAAAGATTTCGCATCATTTAAATACAAGGCGTACATTTTGTCGATATCCTCTTGTGGTGCAGAGTGTATATTAGCCGGGGCCATTGCGATTAAGGTGCCTTTTCTGCTGTGTTTGGTGTTTTTTAAAAAAGAAAGATCTCCGGTTTTTCTAACTAAATATTCAGACAAGAGGTAGTAGTTAATGGCAATTATCTGTATGTAACCGTTTTCATTATAAGAGTCAGCCACACTATCAAGATCTATAGATATCCAAGTTTCTTTGAAATCTTCTCTTTCAAATAATAATTCTATCATGTACTTGCCTTCATTTGGAACATGCCCTCCCAGCAAGTCAGAAATTGCTTTTTGAGTATTTTGTTCAAGTTGCTCGTTAATAATTGGCTTAATAATTTCACGTTGGATTTCTGGGGGAGCGAATTTGTTTAGGAAAGGGATAATGTCTTGTAGGGTCCAGTAATCGTGAATATCTTTTTTTAAAATCAATTCTATAAACCGCCTATCATAAATCCAGGGGGGTAATTGAACAGCACTTATCCCGGCAGACAAATGGGATTGTCTAGCGTCTGTGCTTAAGTTTAAATAAAGTGATGATTCAAGATCCTGGGTTTTGGTAGAGAGTGGTCTGTCGGTTTCTAGTGATACGGGTGACTCTTCGAAAAAACCATCATAGTTAGCATCGGGTGCTACTTCGTGCGCAAAAGGTACGGTTATTTGAGGCATGGGGTAGTGGAGAAAACGAGACAAAGAGCCACTTGTAAGGCCTGAGGCCTGAATACGTGCTATTTGTTTTCCGTTCGCGACGCCTCTTTCGATTATGTACACTGCTAAATGAGTGACTACTGGGAAAGCTACCCCAGGCCCTTCAGCGTAACGAGGTTGGGTTCCAGTTATATATGGGTTAGTTAAATTTCCTTCGTTAAAAGTGTAGGTTTGATCGGGTGTTTGGTATCCTGATTGTATATGATCTTCCCATAAAATTGTTCGATACCCGTCCATAAGGGATAGACTTGCAGGGCAATGCTCTTCGTAAATTTCCTGCATAATAATGGGTGTCATGCGAGAAACTTGGCAGTTAACAACTCCGCTCATTATTTGTTGAGAAGCTGCCCAACTCCCGGTTGAATATGTATCAAAATAAGGGTCGTCACCGTTTTCGGTACCAACAAAAACCACTTCTTGGTAAGTGGTAAAGTCTTGCATTGGGTCGCAGCTCCATTGCACATCAGGGTTGGAAATAATATTGGCCACTTTTTGTTCATGGGTGGTCATTACTTTGTTTACATAAGCATGAGTTTGCGCACTTATATTATCTAATCCTATGTTAGTTAAAACTGTTTTGGCTTGCAAAAAACTATCTAATTGAACATAAACGTCTATTGGAGGGATAAGGTTTTGGTCTGCTTGTTCAATATAGGTTTCAATTAATTCATCAACGTAACTTTCGATTTCAGCGTCTAGTTTGGCGACTTGTTCAAGGGTTTTGGTTTCTTTTTTATCAAGTTCTTCTAAGATCTCCTCAACAGAGGGGCCAGAGTCAGTTTTTGGTGAAGGGGGAGGTGATGCGGTGGTTGTAGGTGAGTTTAGATCTGGTTGTGAGTCTTGGGTCGCACTAGGAGAAAATGATACGCCAAAAGTTGCCAGGATGGCGCCGTTAATCAGTAAAGATTTAGCCAAATCTTTACTTGTTGTTGAAAATCGTCTTAGCTGAGGTTCTTCTGGCCGGTTTGAGGGGCTAGGCAAATCTATTGAGTGCATATTTGTTTATTTGAGATAGGATTTTAAGTTGTTTTTAGTAATTTGTCAAGCCTTAGAAGGGGTGTGCTAAAATGAATTTTGAAAACTAACCCTTACATCATGAAGCGCAACATAATTCTTTCGGCATTTTTTCTTGTTTTAGTTTCTGGGATGGGGGGGCTTTTTTATTGGAATAGTAATCTATCAGAGGAGGTGTCACAGCAGGTTGAGGAAGCCCCGTTGTTACCGAATTCACCAGAAGAGGAAGTTGCGGTAGTGGAGTATCCGCTCTACATGACCACCATGACGCATATGGAAATTGGTCATAAGGATGATGAGCATGAGCCTGGGTTTTGGTCGCACGTGGATCAGCTTAGATATGGCATGGATATGGCTGATGAGTATGAAGCGATTTTGACTATTGAATCAGAACAACCGTTTGCTCGGGCTAATACGGTTTGGGATCATAATATGATGAAGGAAATTATGGATCGGGGGCATGGGGTGGGGACTCATTGTGATTTGGGTCCTAAATACACTGATAATGAATTAAGTCCGTTGGCGTTTAGTAGGGCTTTTTTGGAGAATAAGGCTTTGGTTGATGATTTGATTGGGGAGGAGAATAATCATGGTTGTTCAGGAGGGAATGGAGTGAATGATTGGGTGACAGCGGCGGAAATTGCGGGGTTTAAATATATAGATGGAATTGTGGCGCGTAGTTTGCTTCCTATTCCACAAGAAAATCGTCCTGATCCAACTTGGACAGATGATTATATTTTGGAAAATTTTCATAGTCCAGCGCCAGAGGGGTTAGAGAATCGAATTTATTTAATGAAATTAAAGGATTTAAATGACTACGAACATGATGAAGATGGAGGAATTGTGGTGAGCAGTGGTGATATGGGGACGCTTGCTAGTCAGGCCGATGATGGGGGATTTGATGATGAGGCAGAGCTAACGCGAGAAGATGTGGATGTGTTTTTGGAGCAAGTTTTGGAGATGGAAATTATTCGAGATAAAACGCAAGTAGCTAAGTTAAATGTGTATTTACCGACTTCTATTTTTGAGGCTGAGAATGAAGATGCTTTACGTTATTTCTTTGAAGAAACGCAAAAATTGCAGGATTCTGGGGTTTTGCAATGGGCAAGTCAGCGGGAGGTTGTTCAGGTTTATTTAGGTGAAAAAGAGGTGAAAATGGAGGTCTTAGATGATCGAACGCCGCGCGTGGATGCGACGGTGACGGAGGGGAGTGATTTAGCAGATGTTTATACTTTGTTTAGTTTGAATGTGCATGATTGGGTGTATGGGGAAAATAGTGCGGAATCCGTGGGGAAAGTGATTGATATTCATGAGCAATATCAGGTGCCGGTGGATATTTATGTAACTGATCCGGTTTTTCAAAATTATGTAGAAAATCACTCAGATTTAGTGGAACGGCTGGCTAGTTCGGAAATGGTGGCCGTGTCGTATCATGTTCGGCCCGCAACTCCTTATTATCATCAGTTTGAAGATTTGGCGGGATTGAATGAAATGGATAATATAGAGCTTTATTCTACGTTGCAGAGATATGAGGAGTATCGACTGGATTTGGAGACGGGTTTAACGCTTGATGAGCCGGGCGGGTATCAGTTTGTAAAAGATACGATTGGTTACGCCCCGTTTGTTACTGGTGTTTCTGTTGGGGGTGATATTGGAGCGGTTTTGGCAATGGTTTATAAGGATAAGGGGTCGCAGTTTGTTGTTGATCGGACTGATCCAGATTTAGGGAAAATGAAATATGAAGCTTATGTGAGACCAGAGCATTCCGAGGTTAAGTTATATGAATGGACGCGTTCACATGTGGGTGGGGAGGATGCTTTTGAAACTGCTGTTGATCAGATGGTGGAGCCAGGGAGTGGGCCGCAGTTTATTAATTTTAAGTATCACGAAAACAATTTTTACTTGCAGGGAACACCTTTTTGGCCGGTTTATTGGGAGGATGACAAGAAACAAGTGACTAAAAGTCCTCCGTTTGTAGTAGGCGTGCATGAGGAAACACCAGATTTTAGGCCTGAGTATCGACAAGATGAGCACTGGGCTTTGTATGAGAATACGGTTAAATATGCGAGTGAAAATGCGGCTGAATATAACCCGATAAATGCCTTTGATTTAGTGGAAATGTTGTAGGTTGTCGAATGTATTCCGACGACGCTATTGCGCCGTCAGAGCTTGACTTATGGAGCGAGAATGTTACTATGCAATCGTCATTTAATTTGTCAACGTTATGTCTTACATTCACCAAATGATCGCGGTTCGGGAGCGGCAACCAAGAGTTGGTTTACTCTATTTGAACTGCGAAAATAGTGAGTTTGTTAACTATTCTGGTAATACCAAGAATTGTTACTTGTTAGTGGGGAGTGAATATGATGAAGATTGTTATTATGGATATTTTTTATACAACTCCGAAGATTGCGTAGATTGTGATTTTTGTTTTTATTGTCGAATTTGTTACGACTGCGTGGATTGTCATGAATGTTATCAATGTGAGAACTGCCAAGATTGTAAGAGTTCACGTGATTTAAAACACTGTTTTGATATGATTGGGAGCTCTGATTGTTTTGGGTGTGTGGGATTAAGGCGGAAAAAGTTTCATATTTTTAATGAGAAATTCACAAAAGAGGAATATGAAGTAAAGCTGCTTGAACTTAAAAAAATGTCTCACTCTGAAATTGAGGAGCGCGTTGAGCGATTAAAACAGCAAACACCACGACTTTTCTGGCGCGGTGATCAAAATGAAAATGTTTTTGGAGATTATATCTATAATTGTAAGAATTTCTACTACTGCTTCGACGTTAAAAAATTGCAAGATTGTTGCTACATGAATAATTGTGAGGAGATTACAGATTCCATGGAGTGTTCGAATAATTATTACAAATCAGAGCTTAATTACGAGGTGATGTCAGCCATGAATATTACCAATTGTAGCTACTGTTATGGGGTTTTCGATTCTTATGATTTAGAGTATTGTGAAAATGTTTACAATTCGCATCATTGTTTTGGTTGTTTTTCCTTAAATAGAGCTAAGTATTGCATATTTAATAAGCAGTATTCCAAGGAGGATTACCACCCTAAATTGGCTGAAATTAAGGCTGAGATGCGACGCACCGGTGAGTATGGGAAACATCTTCCTACTACTTATCCCGAGTTAGTAATTTAACCCCTCTAATTATGTCAGATACTATCGAAAATAAGGTTTCTAAATGTAAAGCGTGTTCCAAGGATTTCTTGATTATTGAGCAGGAGCAACGGTTTTATAAGAAAAAGGATTTACCTTTTCCAGATAATTGCCCGGATTGTCGGCAAAAGCGAAGGTTGTCGTTACGCAATGAGCGCAAGCTGTATAAACGCAAGTGTGATAAGTGTGATAATGATATGATTTCAACTTACTCTCCAGAGTCGAAATATATTGTGTATTGTCAGGACTGTTTTTGGAAGCACCTGGGGTAAGTGTGGTATAATAGATACGTCAAGACTGTTGGTGTTAATAAAGAAAAGGCCCTGGAAAGGGCCTTTTCTAGTGTTCATTGGTGGAGATAAGGGGAGTCGAACCCCTACCAACTAGCTGTCAAGACTGTTGATGCAACCGTGCTATCCCCATAATGAACATCTTTACGCTAGCAATTTGAGATGAAATCTAGTTAACAAAGAGATGAATAGATTTAATTAGTGGTTGACAAAAGTCGATCAAGTTGTAATAATCTTAAGCCTTTCCACTCCGCCCCTTAAAAATTAGGTATTTCTAGTGGGTAAGCCCATGAGATGATAAGGCTTGGTTCTTTTTTTAGATGCCGAACGCTTTCTGCTCATGGTTTTTGCTCACTTGGAGAATT
>CAXCBS010000091.1:0-5776 GCA_963980845.1 uncultured Candidatus Peregrinibacteria bacterium
AAACGTTTTCCGCCGCCTGGGCCATTGCCGCCGTGCCTTTTCCAGATCCCACCACATAAATATTCTCAAAATCCGCCATATTAAAATCCCGTAACGCTTCTTCAACTAACTTCTCGGGATTAATTTCATTTAAAACCTTTTCCGCAATATCCAAAAGTTGCTTACGCTTGGCAAGCTCCTCGCCCTCGAGGCCCTTAAGTAGCCGATCCTTTTCGCGGATTTTAAGCAAAAGAGTCCTTGTTTACTAGGAATTGGGGAGTCTTGTTAGTAAGAGCATCGATCAAGTTTTGCGCTGCCATGGTAGACATTTTGGTGCGCGCCTCGATTGTAGCTGAACCAAGATGCGGAATAATTACCGCGTTAGGACAATCTTTGAGTCCTGGCTTCATAGCTGGTTCTTCTTCAAAAACATCCAAGGCCGCATAAAAATCTGGGTTTGCTTTTAAGTGAGCAACCAATGCAGTCTCATCAATTACCGGCCCGCGAGCCGTATTAATGATTGTTCCGTTCGGTTTCATCATGGAAAGCTCTTTTTCACTAACTAAATGACGAGTAGCATCATTTAAATCCACGTGAATCGAAATATAATCACTCTCCGCACACAGAGTTTCTAGGTCAACTTGGGTCGCTCCCATAGCATCCATGGTTTCGTTTGGATGAAGGTCAGTATAAATAATCTTCATATCAAAACTGGCCATTTTTTTGGCCATGTTCTGACCAATTCGTCCGGCACCAAGAATACCAAGTGTGGCTCCTGTTACTTCTTTTCCAAGTAGCAACATTGGGGCCCAACCCTCAAATTTTTCAGCACGCATATAAACATCAGATTCAGCAATTCGACGAGCCGCCGCAAACAATAGTGCAATCGCACAATCTGCCGTAGCATCAGTCAAAACACCAGGAGTATTTGTAACCATTATTTGGCGTTCTGAGGCCGCCTCCACATCAATATTATTGTAACCCACTGCATAGTTAGAAATCACTTTGCACTGTGGTCCAATAGCATCCATAACTTCAGCATCCATCTTGTCGGTTAAAAGAGACAGAACCCCGTCGCGACCTTTCACCGCTTCGAGTAATTCTTCTCGCGTTAGCACTCGGTCATGAGGATTAACTTCAATGTCGCCGAATGCTTGTTTTAGCATAACTAAGCCCTCTTCAGGGATTCGACGCGTGACATAAATATTCATGAAATTTAGAATTTAAAGGTAAAAGGGAGGATTCAAATTTAATAAACGCTCTCAATATACTTCTTTATTTTGCCAAGTCCATCTTTAATGTCCTCTTCAGTTGACACATAGGAGAAACGTACTAGGTCTTCTCCGAAGTGTCCAAACACAGTTCCTGGCAAGATTAGAACATGAGCTTCTTTCATAATTCGTTCACATAGTTCAGCTGAATTAATATCAAACTTATCAAGTAGTTCACGCACATTCACCATTAGGTAGAAAGCTCCTTTAGGGGAGTGACAACTCATTCCTGGAATATCATTAACAAGTTCCACCATTAAATCGCGACGTTTTTTGTACTCAGTAAGCATGTATTCAACCTGATCTTGTGGTCCAGTAATAGCTTCCAAGGCTGCGTATTGCGCCATGGTGTTAGTACAAGAAGTGTCATTACAAGCTAGTTGCTCAATATAAGCAGTCATTTGCTTGTTTTTACATACAGACCAACCAACTCTATAACCAGTCATGGCATAAGTTTTAGAACAACCGTTCAAAATTACGGTTCGTTCTGGCATGCCTTCGAAACTAGTAATTGAAACATGTTCGCCATCATGCACCATTCGGTCATAAATTTCATCAGACATTACCCACAGGTCATGTTTAACAGCCAGCTTGGCAATTCCTTCAAGTAGTTCGCGAGTATAAACACCTCCAGTTGGGTTTTGTGGAGAGTTAACCATGATAAGTTTAGTCTTATCAGTGATTTTTGATTCTAGTTCTTCAATGGTGAAATTAAAGTCATTTTCTTCTTTTAATTGAATAGGAACAACCTTACCGTCTAGGTATTCAGTTACAGAACCATAAATTGGATAAGAAGGGTTTGGAATAATTACTTCATCACCTTCATCTAGGAGGGCATTCATCATATAAAACATAACCGGCTTTCCACCTGGTACAACGATCACATCAGTGGCTTCATAATCTTCGCAGGCGTTTTTGGAGTGCATGTCAGCAATTGCCTCACGTAGAGACATAATTCCTGGAGTGGCCGTGTAGTGAGTTTCGTTAGCATTAACTGCCTTAATGGTCGCCTCCTTGATATTGTCAGGTGTATCAAATCCAGGCTCACCAATTTGTAGGTAAACAAGATTAATGTCGTTATCTTTTTCAAATTTCTTAGCCTTGGTAATCACTGCAAAAGCATTTTCAGTGCCAAGGTTAGGCATGCGTTTAGAGAAAGGTTTCATGAAAGATAAAATTAAGAATTAAGTAAGAGGGATTTAAGAATTTTTACGCGCCACAGCTTGGCGAGATTTTTCAATAATTTCTTTAGAAGTAATACCGTATTTTTCCATTAGTTCGCGAGGTTTTCCAGATTCACCAAAAGTATCATTAATACCAACTTGTTCACCTGGAACAGGACACTCTTTCATCAAAACTTCAAACACAGCGCTACCCATACCACCAGCCATTTGATGTTCTTCGGCCGTTACAATCGCACCAGTTTTTTTAACTGAAGTCAGAATTGTTTCGGAATCAAGTGGTTTAATGGTGTGCAAATTAATCACTTCTGCGGAAATGTTTTCTTTCTCTAGTTCTTCGGCCGCATCAAGAGCTTCGGCTACCATTGGGCCACAAGCCACAATAGTTAAGTCGGTGCCCTCACGCATTATATTTGCTTTTCCAACCTCAAACGTAGAGTTTTCGCTGGTTACGACTGGAGTTTTTTCACGGCCAAATCTTATATAAACCGGGCCTTTGATCTTAGCTGCTGCCAAAACCGCTTTTCGAGTTTCGAAATAATCAGCCGGCACAAGCACAGTCATTCCCGGCAAAACACGCATAATAGAAATTTCCTCAAGTGCCTGATGAGTTGCCCCGTCTGGCCCCACAGAAATTCCACCGTGAGCTCCACCAAATTTAACATTTAATTCACCATAACAAATACTGGTTCGAATCTGTTCCCAAGCACGCCCGGAAACAAAAACACCATAAGTAGCCACAAACGGAGTCAGTCCAGTCAAAGACAAACCACCAGCCACATTCACCATATTCTGCTCAGCAATTCCAAGATCAAAAAATCGATCTGGATATTTCTCGCCAAACTGACAAGTTAGGGTAGATTTAGCAAGATCAGCGTCTAGCACTACAACACTTGGGTCTTTTTCTCCAAGTTCCTTGAGTGCGTCGGCCCAACCCTGCCTACTTAGCATTACTTCTCTGGTCATGATGCAGGGGTTAAAGAATCTTCAAGTTTTTTAAGTTCATCAAGGGCCAGTCCTAAATGTTCGCGGTCTGGAGCTTTTCCATGCCACCCAGCCACGTTTTCCATATAAGAAATTCCCTTACCTTTAATAGTATTAGCAATAATTACTTTGGGCCGTCCTTTTAATGTTGCGGCCTCATCAAGAGCCGCTCGGACTTGATCAAAATTATGACCATCCTCAATAACCAGCGTATGCCAGTTAAAACTCTTGAATTTCTCATCCAGAGGATGCACGCCCATAACGTCTTCACAGTGTCCATCAATCTGCAATTTGTTGTAATCAACCAACAGAGTGAGGTTGTCGAGACGAAAATGAGCCGCCGACATAATTGCTTCCCAGCTCTGGCCTTCTTGCAGGTCTCCTTCACTAGAAAGAGCCCAAACACGATTAGGCTTGTCTTGGGTTTTTAAGCCCAACGCCACACCAGTAGCAATCGACAAATTCTGTCCAAGCGAGCCACCAGACATTTCCATCCCCAGTGGATGGAATCTAGAAGGATGCCCTTGCAGATCAGAACCAAGCTTACGGAATGTAAGTAGGGTTTCGGGATCAAAATAACCAATTCGCGCCAAAATCGAATAAATCGCCGGCGTAATATGGCATTTACAGAAAATCATGTAATCACGATCTTCCCATTTGGGGTTGGATGGATCGTGCTTTATATATTCGTTATAAAGCGTTACCAAAAGTTCAACTGAAGAAAGCGATCCTCCGGGATGTCCGGAGCCAGCAGCGTTGACCATTTCAACAATGTCTCGCCGCATTTGTATAGCCTTCCTAAGGCGCTCTTCAGGCGTCAAAGTTACAGGATATGTCATGGGTTAGGTTTATTAAAGCACCCGCATTTTATAGGTTCTTATCAGGGGGGTCAAATCTATGTTAGAATTTAGTTAATTTTAAAAAACTACTATGAAAAAAATCCTCATCCCCATCGCATTTTTACTTCTTATTGGTTGCACCCCAGCCCCTGACACCATTGACCTCGAGGTTACAGTCGAAGGTTGGAGTTTTGAATACAGCGGCCCAGATTACGAAAATTACGAACCCGAGATAGACACCTACAATTTCACTGTCTCGAAAGGTGATGAGTTCGAACCTCCCTACATGCTTGGTGGTTGGAGCGATGATAAATTATTCACTGTTAAAAAAATCATTGACGAAACTAGCGTCAAATTATCATTTCTCCCAGATGACATTGTAGTAAAAGGGGAGGAGATCACTCAAGAATCAGCCCAAAACCCTATTGTTATTGGGGCCGAACCAACTTGTTTTGTAACACGCGCCATGGATTCCGGCGATGATATTTGTGTGAGGGTTATCGCTGAAACATCGCCCTAATTTTTTTGCCCACGATTTCTAGGGGATGGTCACGTTCTTTTTTGCGCATTTCCGGGAGAGAATCTAGGTTTTCAAGCATTTCAGCTGCAAATGTTCCGTCCTCAACTTCGGCCAAAATCTCGCGCATGGCCTCTTTTGTTTGCGGAGTTATAACCCGTTTCCCTCTAGTAAGGCCGCCATATTCAGCCGTGTTTGAAACCACATTCCAAAAACCTTCTAACCCTTCTTTTTGCAAAACATCAGCAATTAATTTCATTTGGTGAAAGCATTCAAAATAGGCCAGCTCTGGCGGATATCCTTTTTCAACTAAAACCTCAAAAGCAGTCTTAATCAGTTCTGTTACTCCACCGCAGAGTACGGTCTGTTCGCTAAATAAATTTTCATGAGTTTCTTGCGCAAAACTGCACTCAATTATCCCCGCTTTTGTAAAATTCATAGCTTTGGCCATAGCCATTGCAACTTGCCGAGAGTCGCCAATGTCTTGATGCACAGCCACAAGCGCCGGCACTCCAAATCCGTCCTTATAAACTTGATAAGCCTCGGGTCCAGGAGCTTTTGGTGAAACCATAATTACTCCCACATCTTTTGGTGGCACAATTTGCTCAAAAACAATCGCAAATCCGTGTGAAAAACTTAGAGTCTTACCTGGAGTAAGGTGCTGCTTAATTTCTGTCTCGTAAACCTCTTTTTGGACTTCGTCGGGGATTAAAATATGAATAATATCAGCCTGTTTCGCGGCCTCAGCAATCGTGGCACGCGGGAGGCCGTCTTTCGAAACAGCATCCCAAGATGCTCCATTTTCTCTTACGCCAACAACCACATCCAAGCCTGATTCATGCATCATTCTGGCTTGCGCCCGACCTTGTGCTCCATACCCAATTACAGCAATTTTTTTATCCATGCCGTCATCATACTCTATCAATAAACCTCCTTCAAATAACAGTCTTCGCAATGAACTTTTTCGCGGCGGCTAGGTTTGTAGCTAGAAAACAATAACTCTGA
>CAXCBS010000092.1:0-5772 GCA_963980845.1 uncultured Candidatus Peregrinibacteria bacterium
CTTTCTGCGCGTAAGGAGTAGTTGTCTTAGAGGGGTTTTTGTGGTATAATAAAAGGTGATCTAAAACAAAAATTAATATGTTTTTTGAGGAAAGATTTATATATATGAAATGGCAGGGAGCAGAGCGACATGAGACGTGTGGTCCTTTGCTTGATGAAGATTTGGACCAGTGTTTGGTTCAGGAAAGTGAAGACACTGAAGAGGATTTAATGCGACTTGAGGAGGAATTTCATGATTCAGGTTTTCTTGTTGAACATTTGGCAGGGGACTCTGATAATTTACCGTTTGAGAGACATAAGGTGAGTCACTCTGAAGTGTCTAATATTACAGAAGTTAAAATAATCGAACACGGCGAAGGAGTTTATTTTTATGAGGGAAAGGTAGGGCAAAGTTTGGAAGATATTTTTAGAGTTTTGAGTACTTTGCCACAATTTGATTATTTGGATCATTTGTTTGGTTTGGGAGTTCGTTCAAATGAACATGGTTTTAGTGGGATCCCGAGTGTTTTGCCGTATCCAATGATAGTTCCTATCCCGTCTGACCCAAACGAAAGAATGATTTCGGATGAGGAGTTTATTACGCGTTATGCTGGGCAGGCGATTGATGTGATGAGTAATCATGAATATTATGGTCCTTATATTAAATATTTAGCCTGTGATGAGACGATGCGTGAAAATTTGATGGCTGTAATGTTGGCAGTGGCTAAGGGCGAAACAGGCGTTCATTATGAGGGTGATCCAAAAGTTTTGGATGAGCCGATTGGAAAGGCTGTTTTTTCTCGTTATGAACCAAAGGAAGATCTTTTCTCATACTCGTGTTTTCATATTTTGATGGATGAGGTTGGTGAAACGGCGCGTCAAAATTTAAATATGACAGAAGGGCAAACTTATCATTATTACAATGCTTGTTGTTTGTTTCTGGCTTATTTAGTGGAGAAGTCTCGTGATAAGTATTTGACGAAAGTGTTGGATAGTGATGAGAAGGTTCAATATCCTCCACTGGAGGAGAATGAAATTAATGGAGGGAAAAGTAAGGAAGAATATAAATCTGAGGGAATTGTTTTTAGTCTGCCGGCGGAGATAGATAAGGAGCATCCTGGACCAACAGATTTAATTAAAAAATCTTGTCCGGATATTCTTCATAAAATAGCTAGTCCTTTGGGAAGGAGAGTAGAGTTTTATTTACATCCAGCTAAGCTACAAAGAGAAGATTCTGTTGGAGCAGGGATTGATGATGAGGGCCCGTTCGCAATTTTTTGTGATGCGGATGGTAACTGTTCAGGGAAGTTGAGGGTTTTATTTAACCCCATGCCTGTGATGGAGATAGTGGAGCAACATTTGCCAGATGGTGATCAGTGGGATGCGGAAGGGTTTAGGGGATTTTATGGGGCGGCTTTTAATAAGGGCCATTATACTCCTACTTTGGAGCAAAATTATGCTCGTACTATTGCTTGGATTCGTGGAGAAGGAGTGTTACCTGAGCAAAATTTAAATCATATTTATTATAAGCGAGAGTTTAAAAACTCATCTGATTTAGGTGGTGTGACTTTTCAGACACTAGGTAGTGAGAATGTGCTAGCAATAACTCTTGCGAGAAATGCCAGGACTAATAATGATGGAGTGTTGGATAGTGAAAAAAAGTATGGAGAGGCTTTAGGAAAATATATTGAAACCTTGAATCCGCCGCGTTTTTTAAAAAATGATCAGGTTGGCCTTAAAGATTATGGTAATGGGGAGTGGCGTTTAATTTATTGCCGTGATCGACATTGTGAAATGGTTCCTTTGCCAGAAGATTTAGTTTCTCCTCTGGTCGCTTCAGCGCCGCAAGTAGAGGCCGAAACGGTTTCAGAAACAATAGATGCTCAAGGTGCGGTGGGCGGTCATTTGGTTGAACGAAAATTAACTGTGTTGGAGGGAGCTTCTTTATATAAGATAATTCGTGGTTCAGATCCTAATTTTGATATGTATTTGGATGGTGAGGAGAAAGCAATGAAAGATAATCTTGATGCTGCGATAAAAGAAAAACGTACGTGGGGAAGTGCTCAAATGCAGCCTGGTGATGAACTTGGTTTTGGTTTTCGGGATCCAAATGTGACTCTAGATCCAAATGACAGGACAAATTGGCCCTGGGATCAGGCTTATTTAGTGCTTAGACGTCCGGATTCAGATCATGGAACGAAAGGGTTCTGTACTGGGCCGGTTTATGTTAATTAGTAGGTGTTTAAAAAAGCTTCGGACTTGAGTGGGTAGCGTAAGTCGTGTCGTAAAAAAGTGCGGCCGAATTCGTCGATGATGTTTAAATGTTCGCGCGTGATGCGGAGTTTGAGGGTGGCAGGAATTGGGTGGGATAGTAAAAAATGCATGAGCTTAAGAGTTTCCAGAGGGATGCGACGCAAGTGAGAGCGGTTTTTTTTGGCACAGGCTTCACAGTGAATAGTAGAATGATTTTCGTCTAAGAAAGCGTCTTGTTTTGGGAGGGAATCATGGCATTCAGAACAGGTTCGAAAACTAGCAATTGTACCGATTAAATTAAGCAATTTAATAAGATATGCCTCGCGCAGTAGTTCGTGTTTATTGGGGTAAAAATCCATTAGAGAAAGAGTTTGTTCAAGTAGGTCGTAAAGGTGGGGTATTAGGTGTTCTTCGGCGGTTAGTCGTTCCGTGGCTTCGATAATAAAAGTGCCAGAAGCCATGCTTTTGAGGTTTTGTTTTAAATCACCAAAACGTTCTTCGAGGTTACATTCGCTTAAATAGTGACTGTTGCGACTGCGCCAGAGTTTGACCTGAATGCGGTTCATTAGTTCGAGTTGGGTGTTGCGACGGCTTTTCATGGTGCGGAGGTTTTTGCCTACACAGGTGATCTTGCCGCGGTCTGGAGTGAGTAGGGTTACAAAACGATCGGATTCACCTAAATCAGCCAGGCGGAGGACAATGCCGGAAACAGTAAAAGAGCGCGGGTTCATACGCGAGCGTGATGTTTTAAATAATAGTGCGTGGCAAAAAAACTGCTAAGTGCGCCAATCAACATGCTTAAGACAGCCTGAATTAAAAACAGCGGCAAATAACGAACATTCAAATTAATATAAGAAAAATTTTCTAAGCTTAAACTCTCCGTAAAAACCATTAACAAACAAACACCAATTATTGCGGAGAGTAACCCGTAAAGAGCTCCCTCAACTAAGAAAGGGGCCTTAATAAATCCCGGAGCAGCTCCCACTAATTTCATAATATTAAGCTCTTTTTTGCGACCCCAAATAGTAATGTGAATTGCGTTGGCAATAATCATGGTACTGCCTAGTAAGAAAGTCACAACAATTCCCATTAGTAGTTTTTTGGTGAAAGTTGTGATGTGCAAAAGGTTTTGGATGATTTGACGATTTTCTTCGTTGCTTTCAATGTCTAGGAGTACGGAGTCGTAATGAGCCTGCATAATAAATCCGAGAACAGTGTCGTGATCTTCGGCTTGAACCGTAGTAACGTGAATGCTGGCTGGTAAAGGGTTTTCTAAGTCAAAAGATTCAAACGGATCAACTTCACCGGTTTCTGCATATTTATCTAATAAATCGGAGAGAGCTTGGTCTTTGCTGGTGTAACTAACGCTAGTGGTTTCTGGGAGAGCGTCTAGTTCTTGCACCAGTTGATTTACAACTAATTGATCAGCGTTTTCTTGTAGATAAAAAATCATATCAACTTTGGCTTCGAGTTCGCTTATAGCTTCGTTGCCCAAAACGTTGACCATGAAAATCACATTGAAAATAAACAAAATCAGTCCCATAACCGCCACCGTGGCAAAGGTTAGTAATTTGTTTCGCCACAGGTTGGAAAGAGCCATTTTTAGGCTTCGTTGGGCAGAGACTTTGAGGGGCATTTAAGAGTTTTTTTTCGAATAAGGGAGCTTTTGTACATGTCTGGCTTGTATGGATCAAGTCGGACAATGTGAGAGTTGAGTTTGAGGGTTATTAGGACCTTAGAAAGTTGTTGGGTGAATACAAACTGATCGTAACCCAAGGCAATTATATCTGGTTTATGCTTTTTAAGCACTTTGTATTTGTCTTCAAGGTTCCCAAGTACTGCTTTGGTAACATTGGGTAGGGCACGAATGGCAGCTAGTCGTTTTTTTTCTTTGTTATCTGGGCGTGTGCCGCGGATGCTTTCGGCAGTGCGATCACGGGCAATAACTACAATTAGTTCATCACCAAGTTCAGCTGCTTTTTGCAGGTAGTTTTCGTGACCAGCGTGTAAGTGGTCAAATGTTCCGAAAGCCATTACTTTTTTCTTCATTTTAAATCAGAAAATTTACGTAAATTAGAATCAAAATGGTGATTCCGCCAATAATTCCTCCTACTAGATCTAAACTTTTGGTGGGTTTTCCCAGGTCTTGCATATAGAGTTTTAAACTCGTGAATCCGTACAATAAACCAGAAATAACAGCCGGAATATCAAGCGTTCCATTAAGGAGGCGCATAGTATCACTAAAATAGTAGTTCGCCAACATTAGTGACGACAGCAAGTGAGTGCCTCCAAATGCGATGAAGAATATTAGGGAGACTTTTTTGATATTAGCTAAAGTATTCATATATTTGATTTTACACCCTTTTAAGGTAGACTCAAAAAGCGGTTTTTAATTGCCTCCTTATGAAAATCACGCAGGACCAGGTTAAACACGTAGCCAAGTTGGCTAGACTTTCTCTTGACGAAGATGAAGCTTTGAAGTTTTCAAAGCAGTTGTCTTCGGTTTTTGAGTATATGGACTGCTTGAATGAAGTGGATACCGAGGGTGTTGAGCCAACTTCGCAAGTTACGGGACTGGAAAACGTTTATCGTGATGATGAGGTCAAAGACTCTGAGATCGCTAAGGATCTTTTGGAGTGCTCAGAATTGCCGCTGGAAAAGGATCAAATCAAAGTTAAATCTGTTATGTAATGCTTTTATCTGAACTTACAATTAAAAAAGCCCATGCCGGCTTAAAAAATAAAGAGTTTTCTGCTGTGGAACTTGCGCAGGCTTGTTTAGATCAAGCCAAGGCTAAGTCTGATCTAAACGCTTATGTCACTCTTATTGATGAAGCGCTGAAACAGGCTGAGGCTGTGGATGTTAAACTTGCGGCCGGGAAAGAACTTGGTGTTTTAGAAGGAATCCCAGCTGGGATTAAGGATTTATTAAATACTCGTGGTGTGCGGACAACTTGTTGTTCTCCGGGAATGAAAGATTTTGTGCCACCTTATGACGCTACAGTTGTGAAACGTTTGAAAGATGCTGGTATGGTGATGATTGGAAAAACTAATTTAGATGAATTTGCGTGTGGAGCTTCGACCGAGCATTCTTGTTTTGGACATACTAAAAACCCTTGGAATTTAGCATGTGTGGCTGGAGGTTCTTCTGGTGGATCAGCGGCGGCAGTGGCGGCAGATACTTGTTTATTTGCGATTGGAACTGATACTGGTGGATCGATTCGACAGCCAGCCTCTTTTTGTTCCGTTTCTGGGTTAAAAGTGACTTATGGTCGGGTTTCACGTTATGGCGTGACTGCTTTTGCTTCTTCGTGGGATACAGTGGGCCCTTTTGCCAAAACTGCAGAGGATTTGGCTTATGTTTTGCAGGCTATGGCTGGGCAGGATGAAAATGATTTAACAACTCCGCCTAAGGAAGTTCCAGATTATGCTGCGTTACTTTCTGGAGATGTGAAGGGACTTAAAATTGGGGTGCCTAAGGAATATTTTGTGGATGGAATTGATTCTGAGGTGAAGGAGAATGTGATGAGCGCGGTGCGCGA
>CAXCBS010000093.1:0-5706 GCA_963980845.1 uncultured Candidatus Peregrinibacteria bacterium
CAACGGGGAATTCGTCTGCAAATTTAATTTCTCCACTACCACTCCAGGGTAGTTTTCTTGGTAATAGGCACGTAAAGCTTCTTTGTCAGTGCCAACATTTTCAATATTACGTTTTACACGTTCTGATTTTTCTTCTGCCTCATCAGCGGCCTCCGCGGCTTCCGCTTCATTTTCTGGCGGCCCGTCTTGGTGGTCAGGACCTTGCATGCTGTCGGCGTCTCCATTTCCTGGCATGGATTCAATTTCACCAGGGTCAGAATCCCCTCCTTCTGCTTCGGCCTCGGGTTGTTCGGGGAAGGTGATGAAGTTTTTAATGCCCGGACCATCTTTGTTTTTACGCCGAACAATTTGAATAGTATTGTCATCAATTTTTGTTAGTTCAATGCTTGCAAATTTAGATAAATCTAAAGTAGAAAGAACGTTTTGAGCATCTCTGCCTAGATTTTGATTAAATTTTTGTGCGCCATTTTCAAATGGATAAAAGCGAGCTCCCTCGAGGGCGTCTGTGGAGGGGCCATCTAAATAAGTGGCATCCCCTTTATGTGTTTGAGTTTCTCTGAATCCTAATTCACCCCCTGGAAAATTGTAATTATTTAAAACATTTCTTACGTTTTCACCATAATTAACGGTGACTCCATGCTGAGTTATCTCGCAGGCTGGATTGAGATTATCTGTTTCAGGGGGAGTTGTTAAGACTCCCTCTTCAACTTCTTTAACCTCTGGAGACTCAGGTTTTTCTTCCGCCGCTTCCGCTGCTTTTTCTCGCAATACATTCAAAGTTAGCAAGTCGTTAATAATACCTTTTGTGTACGGTCCGGCGGCGCCATCTACTTGCAGTCCGTAGTTGTCTTGAAAACTTCGAATACTGGCATCACTAGCGTCGGCGTAGCCTAGTTTTTGCAAGGCAGCTTCTAGTTTTGGATCCCCATCTGGAGTAACATTTTCTTCATCAAGTTCTTCATTAATTAAAATATCTTCCTCAGAAAATTGGTCTTCTAATGTTTGTAATTCAGATTGCAAATGAATCATTTGAATAGTTTTTGCTCCCGCTTCACCTTCTGTTACCCATTCGCCGCCTCGTTGCACGCGTAATCCGTATTCTTGTTGAAAAGAGCGAACGTTTTGATCTGGAGAATCTTCATCAAAACCAAGACCTTCTAGATCCTCAGTTAATGCAACATCATCAGACTCAATTACGCCTTCATTAGCGTCAACTTCTAACCCAACATGATCAGCATGTATTTCTGCAAAATCTTCGGAGGCTTGCATGACTGCTTCCAATTCAGCATCAAGTGCGACAAGTTCATCTGCCGGGATTCCAGCTTCTTGAGCCGCCAAAAATATGTCTTGAGCCACTTCTCGATTATCTTCGAAATTTGTAGAAATTTGGTCAGCATGAGTGGTCAGAATTTGTGCTAATTGAGTGCGAGCAGCGTCATCTAAAGAGCTAAAATCTCCTTCTCCGTCTTGGATTTTTTGAATCGTTTCTTCGAAATGTTGGGAAGATGTTTTTTCATCAACTGTTTCTGTTTGTTCCGCTGGGGCCGCTGGGGCCGCATCCTCCTCTTCTTTTTTTCCGACTTTCTTTTCTGAAACCTCTTCTGTTGAGAGGGGAGGATCTTCAGTTGATCCAGCCGCTTCTGCAGCGGGTTCCTCTAGAGCGTCCTCAACTGTAATGCCCTCTTCTGCCGGAGTTGCTTCGCCTACTTCACCTTCAGGCTCAGAGGGAGCAAGGTCTGCGGCAGGTTGCTCTGTGGTTGTCTCTGCCGTGGCTTGGGGAGGTGTATACCCCATACCTAAACTGTTCCGCTCAACAAATTCATTTTGACGACCTTTCAGAGAGATACCTGCAGGGACAGATAGGACATCGATATCATCTTTATTAGCTTCGTAAAAAGCGCGAGCCTCTTCGCTCATAGTTGTAGGAGCAAAATCAGGAGCAGCGCTATCGTAAAATACTGTAGGCTCTGCATTTCCTTCAATGCTAACAAAAACTGCACCTTCATATTTTCGCCGCATGCTCTCTGATGTTAGGACAGTTTCTGAAGATTCCTCAGTAGCTGGTTCAGTGAAAGACGGCAAATCCGGGAAAGTCCCGTCGGGCTGAAGACTTCTAGCGTACATTGGCATAATTGCAGCAACATCATCTCGGAAAGGTGCCTTATCAGGATCTGCCATGACTGTGGCATAGGCATCATAAAGAACTTGAACAGGGTCTAAATTTTTAGAATTTGAGGCGTTAATTGCAGCATCTAAAATCTCTGTGAGAGATGTTTTAACTTCGCTGGTAATATGTTCACTGTCTGCAGAGACATTATCCACAGCACTTTTTAGACCCTCAAATTTTTGGTCAATTTCAGCTTCTTGTGTTGTGGCGGCTTGATCTACATCATCAATTTTTTGGTCTATATTTAAACCTTCATCTTCATTCAAGTGAGATATTGTTTGATCAACAGTTTTATTTAATTCTGTGACCACCTTCTTAATGTGAGTTTGAGAAATTGTCCCGAGAGTTTCCAATTTACCTTCATACTCAAGTGAAGCCATATTTAAATCTAATTCGGCATTCTGAAGGACTTTCATTGCCACGCTAACAGTATTATCATCAAAAACATAATCTCCACCTTTAACTGCCTTTAACGCTGTGTCTTTTTGGTAGGCATCCACCAAATTACTGCCGTATTTGATTAGGCTTTTTACTGCAGTGTCGTGAGCCGTTTGAACATCATCCGTTGTCAGCGCCTCATCCGTTGCTTCTCCCCCTTCGTCCCCTTCTCCCACTTGCTCTGGCTCGCTTCCTCCTTCCGGCACTGATGAAAGGCCCATAAACACCCCCCGCTTTGGGAGGAGCCAATCTTCGTCAAATTGTTGGAGGAAAAGGAGCATTTTTATAAGTTATCTAATTCAGAAAGGAGACCATCTAATTCTTTTTCTTCGGATTGGTGATCAGCCTCTTCGGCTGCTTTCATTGCTTTTTTTGGGGCTGTGCGCGCGATTTCTCGTGTTTTGTCATAGAATTCTTGGTTGATCTCGTCTTCTTTTTCTTTTTGCACTGCTAAGACTTGCGCTTTTTCAGTCTCAGCCTTTGTAATGGCTGTTACAATTTGCGTTACTTGCTCTGGAGTTAATTTGTCTCCGGTTGCTAAAATTTGCTGCTTTTTTTCATCAGTAAGCAGGGTCGATTTCTGAACAGTTTCTTGTAGCTTTGGATCCATAATTTTATTTTGGTTTTTTTATCAATATATTATACCTGATTTTCAGGTTGAATTCAACCCACTCTTGCCTTACGCTTAAGACATGAAGAAATGGTTCACTGACATTCTTGGTTCTCCGATTATGGTGCGTCGTACACCTTTTCGTTTGGGGCGCATGTTGGAAATGGTAGTGGATCCGGACAAAGGCACTCTAATTGCGCTTGTTACGACTGGGCGTCAGGTTATTGCGCCGGTTGATCTGGGGCCTTATAGTTATGGCCGTTTTTTGGTGCGCGATCCCGATATTTTGCTTGAGATGGATGAATTAATTCGTTTGAAAACTATTCCTAGTGGCAAGCGTCGTTTGTTTGGGAAAAAAGTTGTTACTAAGTCTGGGAAAAAACTTGGCCGCGTCTATGACCTAGCTTTTGAAATGGAGACATTATCCCTGATTCAGATATTGGTTTGTAAGCGGTTTTTATACATTTGGGACCTGGAAAAACGCATCATTGGGTTCAAGCAAATTCACGAAATAACAGAAGAAGAAATCATTGTTAAAGATAGTTGTGCTAAACAATCTTCCCGCCGTACTACTCGCGTCAAAAAAACAAGCCCCGCTTAAATTAATAAACGAGGCTTGGGGGACATTTTAATAAATCCCACTGCTTTTTGGGGAATTTAAGTTGCCGATATATCACCGGTTCCAGCACCGCCGATAACAGTATTGACGATAGCGAAAGATAGAAGGATCACGATGATACCAACGATCGCGTACATAAGAATTTTCTTGGCTTTTTGTACATTTTCATCATTGCCAGCAGAAGTAACGTATAGAATACCTCCGTAGATAATCATGATAGTAGCAAGGAAACCTAGGAAGTATAGGAAGAAGTTAACAATGGTTCGAGCCAAAGTTCGGAAACTTCCTTCACCCCCAGTTGCTGCGGTAATGTTTTCTGGAGAGTCTTCACCAGAAATAAGTTGAGCTCCAGCTAGATCAACGCCAAAGTAGTTGTAAGCAAGTAAGGCAACCGCGAGAAGTCCGAGGAAGATAGTAACTTGCTTAAGCATCGATCGTGTAATGCAGAGAGAGGCCATAGCAGTGGAAAGTTAAGATTAATAAATTTACATTTAGTAAAGTATAATATATCTGGAGCAACTGCACAACAATTAGCGTTGACATATAACCAATCTAACTCATGCTTAAAACAATTCATGGCCGCGATGATTCCCTCTCTGAGTTCAGTTCCCATGGCTATCTGTGGGGAAATATACTTATTGATCCCGGCTCTTTTGCGCATCAGGAAGCGCTTTCTAGTGTGGAGCCCCTCGCCATCATTGCCACCCACGAACACTGGGATCACGTGGCTGGTGCTGACTTTTTCCCCGACGTTCCCAAATACGCCCATCCCGAAGCTCTCGAGGCGCTTAACACGCCTATCTCGGCCGTGGTGCGCCCCACTGGGCATGGCGATGAGTTCATTTCGCAATTTGAAGCTATCCCCGAAAACCTGGGTCTTGAAGTTGTTTGGACACCTGGTCACACCCGCGGGAGTATGTGTCTTTATGAGCCTGTCGAACAGATTTTGTTTGTTGGCGATACGGTATTTGCCGACGGGGGAGTGGGACGCATTTTTTACACTGGATCCCGCGACGATTACTTGAAATCTCTGACGAATCTTGTTGATTTCGCTGAAAAACGCGGCGTGGCTATGATTTGTTCTGGCCATGGTGCTCTTATTGAGGGTGAGGCTGTCTGTCTCTCCAGCCTCCGCGCAAGCTTGGCAGCTCTCTAGGGTGTATAGGTATTTGCACAAATGGGATAGCTTGACTCGTATGACATATTTGAACCTGCGGGAATCGTGTCATGTCAAACGTAACCTCCGATTATGGAGGGATTTTTGAGGAGTTAAGATTAATTAACTCGAATCACACAACATTCGGAGATAGACTTGAGTGAAAATTATTTTTTGATTTTTCGAATAGGAGCCTAGCTTGACAGGTATACAATGATTTCAGGTTGCCCCAAATCCACATGTCAAATCTTATCGAGGGTATGCACTATCACTACTTCCTCCCTTAGCTCTACTCCAAATTTTTCCTGAACCGCGACTTTCGCAATTTCCCCCAATTCCAACAAATCCGAAGCTAGCGCTCCATCCACATTCATAAAAAAATTAGCGTGTTTTTCTGAAATTTGTGCCCCACCCACACGATGTCCTTTTAGCCCACATTCATCAATTAATTTACCGGCAGGATCTCCTTCCGAAGGATTTTTAAAAAACGATCCGCCACTCTTGCCTGGAGGTTGTTTGTTTAGACGAGCGGATAATGTGTCTGGACACGATTTAACAGATTTAGAATCTCCTTTGTCTAGACGCAATTTTACACTCAAAATAACGGCTTTAGTTTCCTTGATTCGACTCCAGCGATACTTAAAATCAAAATAACTTGCGTCCACTTCACGCACGGCCCAAGATCGGAAGAGCGGTTCAGCAGGAATGCCGAGACC
>CAXCBS010000094.1:0-5631 GCA_963980845.1 uncultured Candidatus Peregrinibacteria bacterium
TATAGGGATTTACTAGAACCTATATTTAGAAAAATGAATCAAACACAAAAAAACAATCCAGGAGACTCTTTCGAAGATCGCGCTAGCGAACTAGAAATTACTGAAACAGAAACTAGCGAAGCACAACGCGAACTAATGGAAGCAATCCCCTCCGAGCTTAACCCAGAAAATGTTGATGTGCAGAAATTCATTATCGACGGAGAGGTTGATCTAGAAAGTGTTGAACGTTTTAAAAACGTACTTTCTGCCAATGATCTCGAAATTCTAAATCAACTCCGTCCTGGTATTTTATTTGATCTGTTTGTAGAGGTTTCTGGTGATCAATTGCTAATTAATTTTGCTGGGAATGCTGATGCGGACGCCGAGATAGGGCTTAGCCAAATCATGCGTGGTACCTCTAGCAAATACGAGGGACGACTTGAAAATATTCGAACAATTTTAGTCCAAGAAGACTCTGGTCCTGTTCACGAAGCTACCCGCGACGGATTAGCCGGCAATTATTACGAGACCAATAGTAGCTACCAAGAGGTTCACACCGGATACACGATCGAGATTTCTCAAGAAAATACTGAAATTGCGGCCCAAATCGAACAAGTTGAAGCTGAGGCCGAAGAAGAAGTGCGCAAATTAACTCGGAAGCATTTAAATCTGGCTCGCGTGCCAGATGAAGACGCTCCGGAAATCGCTCATTTTAAATACAAAGATAAAAAAGAAAAATACAAATACAAAGAAAATCCTTCCCGCCGAGCTATGCTTGAGCACTCTTACGTGGAGGCCAAGTTGCACGACATTGATCCGTTATTTGTAATGGCTTTGCTAGATTCTGCGCTACCAGCTCACGAAGGCCAGTTTGAAAATGATTTTCAATGGACCATGCGCACTATTCAGCAATACCAACGTCATTACGAAAGCGCTACTTCCAAAAAAGCCATGGATGAAAACAATCAGTATACGGCTGAATTTATTACTTATTTAATAAACAGCGGACAAGAGTTAATGGCTCATGTTGACCGCGACCGGTTTCAAGAAATGTATGGCAAAATTACTGATCAAGAATTTGAGTGGAAAGAAAGCGCGGTGGGGTTATCCACGCCACGCTTTGAGTCTATAAGACAAATTGAAGATCCAAAAAAACATGCTGGTATTAGTAAGCTAGTAAAAGGGGGGCATTTGAGTTCTGATTATGGGCCCCGCCCTGATCCATTTACTGGCAAACCCTCAGGGCACCATGGAATTGATATTGGAGCTCTTTCTGGTAAGCCAATTCGCACCATCGAAGGGGGGGTGGTTCTTCAAGCGACTTTTCAGGGTGGAGCAAACGGCGGCGGTAACTATGTTCGAATATTACATCCTAGCGGTTTTGTGACTCAGTATTTGCATTGCTCTGGCTTTGCTCCTGGTATTACTCAAGGAGCCATAGTTGAGCCCGGTCAACCAATTGCCTCGGTCGGAAGCACTGGCAGATCAACTGGAGCACATCTTCATTATGAAGCTTTTGAGCTTACTAGTGTTAGTGATGAGGAGCTTAAAAGATTTAATGTTAGCGATGAAAATTTTGAAGTCCCAACTAAAAAGGAAGTTATAGCCATGAATAGAAAAACCAGCGGCAAAGGCAATCGCAATTACGGTGAGGGCCCTTGGGCTTATTTAGAAGGATATGTCTAAACTTATGGATTACTATCAAATCTCAGAACTAGAGCAATCAGAAACGCGCGCCAGCCTATGGCGTGGCCTCGGAGCGCAACTTTCCTGGATGGCAATTTTCTCAATGCTGATTTTTACCGTGGGGTTTTTCACTATGAATGCCCAGGCTTATTCTGACATTATGATGACCTGGGTTGGCCAGGATTTTGCCGAAGCTCAAGAAACTGCTCTACAAGACTCAGTTAGTACCAAGGTAGTACCAGAACGCACCATGGTGGTGCGCAGCACTCCAGAAGAGCAAAAAACCACTATTCCTGACCTTAATTTAGAGGTTGTACCCCCAGATGATCGTTTAATTATTCCTAGTCTTGGCAAAAACGTTCCCATTGTAACCACCGACCCTAGCAAACTAATCGGTGCTGATTGGAAAACCTTGGAGCAAGCTTTCCAAGAAGATTTAAAAAGCGGTGTTATTCATTACCCAGGGACAGCTGATCCTGGTGAGGATGGAAATGTATTTATCACCGGACACAGTTCTTATTATCTCTGGGACTCCGGTCGTTACAAAGATGTTTTTGCTCGTTTAAACCAGCTTCAAATTGGCGACGAAATTACGATTTATCACGACCAAGACAAGTTTCAATATGTAGTACGTGAAAAGCGCGAAGTTAAAAACGAAGACGTCTCGGTTCTAGACCAGGGTGACGAGAAAATCCTTACCTTAATGACCTGCTCCCCAGTTGGGACCAATTTCCGTAGGTTAGTAGTTGTGGCTGAGCAGGTCTAGGCTTTATCGCCAGGAGGCTCCTCCTCGTCCATACCCTCTAGCTGTTTTAGAAGTTCTGCCTCAGCAGCATCTTCCTCTACTTCAGCTTCTTTTTCTTCTGTTTTCAGGCTTTCCCGTTTTTCGCGACGTTCTTGTTCTTTCCATTCCATAATGTGTTTTTGGTTGAGTTTGGAAAGCTCAGTTTCGTATTGCTTATCTAGTTTCGCTAATTGCTCTTTCTCGTGTACCAAAATTCCTTTTAGTTTATCAATCTGTTGATCAGTCATAATTGGTAAAATTTGAAACCAATATTCACGTTCCTCTTTGGTCATTGACTCGGTTGAATGAATAAGCGCTTCTAGATTCGGATATTTTTCACGAATATAATCTGGAATACGAGATTTTTTGGCATCATCTTGCGCTGGTTTCGCCCCAGCGGGTTGCGCTCCGCCAGTTTGAGCGGATTGGTTTTGGTCTGCTTGTGGATCGTCTGTCATGAGATATGAATTTTAGTTTGTCAATTAGGATTATATATAAACTTAGGCTGTAGTCCAACTTATCGGTGCTGAAGAGTCGGATTGAATAATGCTAGCCAGGGTTAATCCTTCCGTGGACGCATAAAATTCATCAGTATAATCTACAAGATCTTCATCACTTTTTTGTTTTTTGTCATCTCCAGAGAGGTCTGCGATAATTGTATTTAAGGTTTGACTATTTGTTTGGCGAACATTTTCAAGTACTGCGTAATCATCCGCATTTATTTGTCCTTCCAAGCTAGCAGTAGTGCTGGTTTTCAGAGCAGCCGCATAGCGCGCTAAACTATGAATATGTACTCCCAACAGGCTTTCACTCTGGGATTTTTCCATTTTGTAATGCTTTGTAAATAATTCCAGCGGATTATTAAAAATAGGAGCTCCTTCTTTGCTGTCTTTACCTGTAAACAAATCAAAAATTCCGCCAAGTCCATTTTTTAGTAAAAATCTAATTCCTAATCCAATTGCCGCCCACATGGCTCCACCAGACATAATATGCATAAATTCTTCCAAGAAACCTTCTCCGGTTTCCAGGATTCTTTCTATTGCTGTGTCATCTAGGCTTTTTTTCCATTTTTCCACATCAGCTACAGACCCAAAAGTATCTAAGGCTCTTGCTGCACCTCGATGAGCATACTCAATCATGTTTTTCCCAGCGTTTAAGATTAGAGCGCCAGATAAGGCCGGTTTTTTAAGAAGTGCTTCCGTATCAGCAACACTAATTGGAGTTGCCACTCTTTCGTAGGTAGTTTCGGTAGTTGCTTCGGTCCCAGGGTCAGTTGTGGTAGTCGTAGTCTCTGCTGGCTGCTGTGTAGTAGTTGCAGCCGCTGTCGCCGCTACCGCGGCCGGCGCCGCTACCGCCGTTGCTGCTACCGCTGGTTGCTCCACAGTCTCAACCACACCTCTTTTTGGTGCCACCCATTTCCATTCATCTGGATCTTTTATTTCGGGGGAATCAGTTGTAGAAGAAGGGTCTGGATCTGGTGTCACCAATCCAGCCTCCACCGCTTGGTCATAGGTGATTTGCTCTCCTATTGCCACGGTTTCGGGATCAAAAGCTGGTTCTTCGGGCTCCTCTTGGGCCTCAGGTTCTTCCTCAACTTGAGTTTCACCTGCTTCTGGTAAATAACCATCTTCTTCAGTTTTTCCTTCTCGCTTTAGATAAACGTTATAATGAACCCATGTTTCAGGCTCATTATTAGAAGTTATATAGACGTAATAATTGATGTAATGAATTGGGTTTGGAACCATTCCTGGTTTTTCCCACGGAATTTCAAATAAATATTCTTCTGCTTTTTTAACAATATCTTCTTTTTCAAATATATCTCTTAGCTCAGTCAAACTAGCAATTGTATGCGCTGCCACCGTGGTTTTATAGGCCGCAAGTAAAGCGTCGATATAAGCTTGTTTATCAGGAGTATCTGATTGCCCATTAAGTTCATTAAATCTATCTCTTATTGTTGTTTCAAATTTGTTAAAACCATCATCCGTAAGCCTTAGCGCCGCATCTCTTATCCCTCGAAATTCACCGCCTTCTAAGTCACTAGAAATACGATCCCTTAACTCAGAGTGATCTTCGTCTTTATCAATCAAATTAATCAGGGCATCGAAACGGGGAAGCAATTCCTCGCGCTGCGTAACCTCATTTTCGAGTATAAAAACCATTTATTTTTGTTTTTTTATTTTAAATTTAGACAATATAAACATCACCCAATTCTTCCTCGATTCTTTCTTTGGTGAGGCGAATGGAGTGGATTTCGTTTTGGATTTGAAAAGTTACCTCTGGGTGCGCTGCCCACAGATCGTGAATGCGCCGCAGAGTTGATAGAATATTGAACGCGTTCTGGTCGGCTTTGCCTTTTTTAGCATCATCCAACTTGTTATAGACCTCTTCGTTTAGAATCGAGCTAGGAACATGCGGTTTAATCTGGCCAGAATCAAATTTAGCCATAACATCATTTAGGAAAATTTCATCATCTGGATCAAGTCCAGTGCCATCTGAAAGTGGCTTGTTCAAGCGCTCCTGCACATCTTCTTCGATGTGCGCGTCATCAGTGGTTGGGTCGTAAAGAGGATTTAAATCATTCATGGTTAAACTTGAAATTATATCAGGTTCAATTTATCATCCAATTATACCAGAAAAAAGAGTGTCACTCAACCTAATCTTGTCAGTTTATGAATTTATCCCCTGATCAAGCAGAAAAACGCATCAAAGCACTTCGCGAAGAGATTCGGAAACGCAATTACGAATATTTTGTATTGGATGAATCAAATGTGAGTGAAGCCGTACGTGACTCACTTAAGCGTGAATTACTCGAGTTAGAGAATCAATTCCCAGCTTTAATTAGCGCTGATTCACCGACGCAACGGGTCGGGAGCGCATTATCTGGACGGTTTGATAAAGTCTCGCACAAGACTCGAAAATGGTCTCTTTCCGACGCTTTTTCCGGCGAAGAAGTCCATGATTGGGGTGATCGTTTAACAAGATTTTTGCCCGGAACTGTGATGGATTTCGTTTGTGAGCTCAAAATCGATGGACTAAATGTTAGCTTGTGGTATGAAAAAGGAAATTTAGTGCGGGCATTGACTCGCGGCAATGGAAAAGAGGGGGAGGACATCACGCATACAGTTCGTACTATTCAGAGCGTGCCACTCATTTTAGAAGAGCCGGTTTCAATCGAAGTTTCG